>NZ_KB235914.1:3966867-4266867 GCF_000332175.1 Pseudanabaena sp. PCC 6802
CAGGATTGCAGCGCAAACGTCTCTGGAAGTTCTGTTTCCAGATATCGTGCTAATTCTAAGGATGGCAAAGCAGCGCGATCGGCTGTGGGCAAGAGAAAATATTTAGGCAAGATAGCAGTCTTATCATCTCTACGCACTGCATTGGTTAAAAGATCGTCTTTGATGGCCAGATCGTTGTACAAAAATTGCTTCAAGGCATCTGCGCGTAATGCATATGCGTGCATATCTTCTGGTACGCTGTCTGCCGCAGTTTTTTTCCTGGAGGCTCTACCTTTGGTGGCTGGGGATGCGGGTAGCTCTGCTAGCTCGGTTGATTCCACCCAAATATAGAAATTGCCCCTCTGGATAAAATCTGCTTCTGCATCCGGGATCCAGGTACCGTGAAGAATTTTCATGTGTGCCACCACAGGCGATCGAAAGTCTTTATGCTTCAGCCTATCAAAAACTTATAGCCTTGCGGAGCCTTAATTTACAAAAATAAGCTTGGGATCTCTACTTGGATCTGCCCCACGACCCAGCAAATTTCTGGACAAAGCTGAATATCCTGTTCTTGATTGGCATGTTGTTTTCCATCTTCACCACCTTAGACGGTGCATCGCCATTCATGCCGACTAACTCATAAACAACCTTGTAATGGCCGCCGTCTTTTCCGCTCAGATCCATACTATAGCTGCGATTAATCTTAGCTTTTTCCTTTACCCGATCGTACACTGCCTCTGAGATCAACAACTCGCTTCCTAGTTTTTTATTCATGTTCTCAATGCGGCTGACAAAGTTTACCGCATCGCCAAGCGGCGTTACTACTTCGGGTTTGGATGGATCTACGGAAACAAGGACGACAGAACCGTAATGTATGCCAATATTGACTTTGAGAGGACTGTAAGACAATTGCTGCAAGCGCGCGTTCAACTCTTTAACGAATTCCTGAATTTCTAAGCCAGCCCAAACGGCTCTTTCGGCGATCGCTTCATAGTTATCTATACCAAACACTGCCATTACCCAACCACCCATATAGTTGTTGGTAACGCCACCGTACTGGCTGATTACTTTATTGATGCCGTGAAAGTAGCGACTCATGATGTAAACAATATCGTAGGGAAAATTAACTTCATCAAAATTAGTCGCACCCCGAATCGCCGCAAACAAAATAGCGACCGTTTTCTCATTCCCAATGGAATCTTTGGATAGTTGTCCTTCAACGATATCGATATCATCGTTATCGAGTACCATGCGGCGAATTGCCACATCACCCGATACCTTTGTCTGACAGGCAAGCCGCACGTGCACTGGAAAGTCTAATTTTTTCGCCAGAATTTTCTCGGCACTAGTGGGGGTGCTGCAATGTTGAATACCATCCAGGATCATGATGCGACAGGTCGAACAGTAGGCATTCCCACCACAAACATGGGTATGGGGGATTTCGTTGGTAAGCAGAGCCTCCAGGATCGTCTCCGATTTCTCAACCTCGATGAATTGGTTATCTGGCAAGCAAGTAATCTGTGGCATGTTCCCCATCCTTAGTTCTAAATAGCCCCAACACTAATTACGTCATACCGGATAGCTTGGATCTGTAACCTATAGACTAAATTGCCACGACTTCTTACCCGCCTGACATAATTCAGGCAGCAGTCTTCACAAAGTGGGCAATCAACGTCCAGATCTCAAACCCTATAAAGCAAACTAAAAACACGAAAATGAGGATATTGAGGATATTTCTAAGGTTTGCCAGCATAAAAACCACTCAGTTTTGACGCAAGTTTGTACAAAAACACCATAGCAGCATTTGCCAGTGTAATGTAATGTAAAGTAGTCGACTTCATGCTGCGCAAGTTGCCTCGCAAACCTCACAAATCATCCGAAAAATTTCAGTGGACTCCCTATTTGTTCCTGTTACCAGCAATTCTCTTGTTGGTGATTACTACGTTTTTCCCGGTATTTCAGGCGATTTATCTGAGCTTTACTGACTATGATTTTGTTAGTCATCCCAGTTTTATTGGCTGGAAGAATTACACGAATTTGTGGGGCGATCGCGTATTTTGGCAAGTCTTTTACAACACGCTGATTTACCTGGTAGTTGCAGTTCCCTGCTTGGTCGTGCTGCCATTGATTATTGCAATTCTGGTGAACCAGAAACTGCGGGGCATTCAAGCTTTTCGCGTCATTTATTATTTCCCGGTAATTGTTTCTGTGGTGATTGCGGGGCTGGCCTGGAAATGGATTTATGCTGAAAATGGTTTGCTGAATTACTTTGTCTCGTTATTAGCATTCCGTCCAATTAAAATCCCCTGGCTAACCGATCCGAATCTTGCGATTTATTCGATCGCAGCGGTAGTAATTTGGCGCGGCTTAGGTTATTACATGGTGATTTATCTAGCGGGCTTGCAAGCTATTCCCCAGGATTTATACGAAGCGGCGGCAATTGATGGTTCGGACGGTTGGCGCAAGCATTGGGATATTACCGTTCCCTTGATGCGTCCCTACATTCTGTTGGTATCCGTGATTTCCGCGATCGCTGCCATGAAAATCTTTGAAGAGGTTTATATTATGGCGCGAGGCGACCATACCAATAGTACGAAAACCCTGGTTTATTACCTCTACGAAAAAGGGATTGGCAGTTTGGAAATGGGCTATGCTTCCGCGATCGGCGTAGTTTTGTTTGTTGTAGTCTTTGCGATCTCCATCGCCACGGTCAAACTCACTAATACTACTTCCAGTACAGGAGTAAAACGATGGCAGTAAATCGCAAACCAATCGGCACATTCCTACCTAAGAACCTGCTGCGGTATTTGGTATTGTTCGCGATCGCTATCCTCACAGTCGCTCCTCTACTATGGCTGGTGAGTACGGCCTTCAAGTCACCCACTGAGAATATATTTCGGTTTCCACCCCAGTTCATCCCCGCTCAACCTACATTTGAGAACTTCATCAAGGTGTGGCGCGACAACCCTTTTCACATCTATCTATTTAATAGTTTCCTAGTTTCCAGCATCACGGTTGTCCTCAATCTCCTGTTTTGCTCCCTAGCGGCTTTCCCATTGGCGCGATCCGAGTTTAAAGGGAAATCCTGGCTATTTTGGGCAATTATCGGCACCAGCATCATTCCGTTCCAAATCACAATCGTGCCGCTATATATTCTCGCAGTAAAACTCAATCTCTATAACACCTACGCGGGTTTAATCTTCCCCTATGTAGTTTCAGCATTTGGCATCTTTTTGATGCGTCAGGCATTCCTGGGAGTACCGAAGGAACTGGAAGAAGCCGCTCGCATGGATGGGTGCTCCAGTTTGGGTATCTGGTGGCATGTGATGTTACCGTCAACGCGCCCCGCCCTCACCACGCTAGCTGTATTTACCTTTGTTGCTATGTGGGGCGATTATTTATGGCCGCTCATTGTTGTCAGCGATAGCAACCCCGCCCTATTCACTTTGCCACTGGGGGTAGCAAAACTAGAAAGTGCCTTCGATCAAAACTGGCGACTGATTGCCGCAGGCGCAGTAATTTCGATTCTGCCGATCTTGATTTTCTTTCTGTTCATGCAACGCTACGTTATTCCCAGCGACACTGGTGCGGGTGTTAAAGGTTAGGTTTAATTTGGCGCGATCGCTCTATTCCTTTAGTCGTTCTACCTCTGCAACGGTCAAACCAGTTTTCTGAGCGATCGTTTCCGCATCCAGTATATCCAGTAGGGAGCTAGCAATCTCCAGCCGTTCTTCTTGCCGTCCCTCTAATCGTCCTTCTTGTCGTCCTTCTTTATAGCCAGTTTGTTGCGCCAGTAGAATCATATTGCGACTGTCATGCAAGACTCTCTGGCGTTTCTCCAAAATCTCTAATTCCTGTCTGCTCAGCCTGCTTTGCTCTGCTACAACAAACGCATGGCCGATCGCTGGAACTTCTCCCATATTTGGCGGTACCGACTCCAACTTATTCGCTGACTTCAAAAAGTAGATCCACTTATCTACTAATGTCTCCAGTCGATCTAGATCTTTCTGGAATTTTGGTAACTCTACGAACACTAGCTCGATATCATCGCTGTAGTCGGTTAGATCGTCTTTTTCCTTCAAACGATAGCGCGATATGACGCGATCGCTATCTGAAAACATCTCAAAATCAGTAATTGTCAGCGCAATTACTGGATTGAGCAAAGTGTAATCTTCACCTACATCTAGTTGAATCGAGAATGCTTTTGCTGCGTTATATAAAATTCGTTTGTCAAACCCCAGGACATTCAAGACCTGCATCTCGATGATTACTGTTTTACCATTGGTTAACGTTGCTTTTACATCCAGGAATGATTCTTTTATCCCTTCAATTTGTGGTGCTTGATATGGATCGAGAATCACCAGGTCTCGAATCATATTCTGAGCATCATACAAAATGGCATCCAGAAAACTGATTAAGATATCTTTGCTTTGCTCGGAGCCAAAGATTTTCTTAAAGGCAAAATCAGTTTTGGGGTTAATGAATACGTTTGCCATAACGCAAAATAAATTTAGCTATTAACTATAGCCATAGACAGATCTGTTAGGACAGTGGGTGTGGGGGCTGCGCCCCCACGCAGGGGAGGCAGGGCGGTCTTGGGGGTTTCCCCCTAGAGCCACTGCCGTGTTTCACCCCTGCACCCCGTCCTAAGCCTGTTGACTGTTGACTATAGCCATACTTCAACGTTAACCCAACTTATGCTCTAAGGATCGATAACCACAACAAAACAAGGGCTAGAAAGCTTTGCCCTTGTTTGTGCTGCAATAATAATTCAATACCTAGCTAAAAGTGTCAAAAGCAGTTAATAGGTGCTCTATTCTTCGTCTTCGGCATCTTCTTCAGCCATAGGATAGATAAAGCCGTCGTTTCGGCCTGTCAGGATGGATTTACCGAGGGAAATGGCTTTTTTTGCTTCTGCCGCAGCTTTACGCTTCCAGTTAGCTTTGCGGCTATCGCGCTTAGATTTTGATGTTTTCTTCTTGGGGACTGCCATGACTTTAGTTAGCTAGTTAAAATGATGAATCTACAGCCTATCTATTCTAGGGCATGTGACTGCTCCCTGCGAAAAAATTACAAAATTAGCTATTAGCTATCAGCGGTCAGCTTTTAGCTGGGAATTTTACAATTCAGATAGGATTGCTTGTCTAAATTGGTACTAAAACATGGTTAATAATCTGCATCCGTCCAGTCTCAGTGAGGAATTTGGGAAAAGTGAGGTAAGTAAGGCGCTGGTAGCTGAAATCGACCTCATGATTCGCGCTCGCTATCCCATCCTCTATATTGTGGCGGTGGAGGAGGAACCTGTAGATCGGATCCTGGAGCTAGTGGCAACCCAGGGCTTGCAAAGACGACGGGTTTTGTTCTGGGATATCGTGCGCGGCTGGAGTGACAGCGGTGCGGACAAAGGCTCGGTAATGGGTGCCCTGCTACGGGTGGGGAAAAACCTCGCGTCCGGGACTTCCCCTCATCCTAATTCTGCCAATGCCAACAGTGATGACCAGGACAATGCTATTTTTGTCCTGCGGGATCTGCACCCGATTCTCAAAAACCCGACCGTACCTACCAATGTGCCGGTTATCCGCGAACTCAAAAATCTCGCTCGCGAGTTAAAACGCAGTCGCCGCACCCTCATAATTACTAGCTACACTCTGGAAATACCGCCGGAGATGACAGAAGAAATCACTGCGATCGAGTTTCCTTTACCGGACGTGCAGGAAATTAACTACCTGGTGCGCCAATCGATCGCGCCCGATAAGTTAAAAATAACTGGCTTAGCTTGGGAGCAGTTAGTCAAAGCCTGTCAGGGTTTGAGCCGATCGCGCATCCAGCGAGTACTGGCGCGGGCATTAGCCGACAAGCAATGCGTAAACGAGACCGACATCGAAAGCGTTCTGGCAGAAAAGCAGCAGGCAATTCGCCAAACGGGGATTCTGGAATTTTTTACAGTTAAAGAATCTCTAAAAAGTGTGGGAGGTCTGGAAAACTTGAAACAATGGGTGCGGATGCGCCGCGACGCATTTACCGAAGAAGCCAGAAGCTACGGCATTCCCAACCCTAAAGGTGTCTTGCTAGTTGGCATCCAGGGTACGGGTAAGTCCCTGTCTGCTAAGACGATCGCCCATGAATGGCGTTTGCCCCTGTTACGTCTGGATACGGGACGCTTATTTGGCGGCATTGTCGGCGAGAGCGAAAGCCGCGTCAGACAAATGATTCAACTGACAGAAGCCGTCGCGCCCTGCGTGTTATGGATCGATGAAATTGATAAGGCATTTGGCAATATTTATGCTGGTGGGGGCGATGGAGACTCCGGCACCAGCCGCCGCGTATTTGGGTCGTTAATCACCTGGATGCAGGAAAAGACCAGTCCGGTGTTTATCGTGGCGACGGCAAATAATGTCCGGATTTTGCCAGCGGAGCTACTGCGTAAGGGGCGCTTCGACGAGATCTTTTTCCTGAACCTCCCCACCGAGGCGGAACGGCAGGATATTTTTAGGGTGCATCTGCAAAAATTACGCCCCAGCCGCATCCGCGAATTCGACCTGTCTTTATTAGCCAAACAAACTAGAAATTTCAGCGGTGCGGAAATCGAGCAGGTAATTATCGACGGCATCCACCATGCCTTTGGGCGCGGCAGCATTGGCGATCGCCAGGACTTCACCACCGAAGATGTAATTACGGCAATTCAGGAGACGGTACCGCTCGCGGCGATCGCCCGCGACCAGATCGAAGCACTGAAGCAATGGGCATCGGAGGCAGGTGCGAGAACCGCATCTAACGACGAGCAGTTATTAAAAGAGCTACGGCGCTTTACAGCTCAACGCGATATCGATTTTGATGAGTAAAGAGACTCTATTAACTAATGATGCGTCCACCATCGCTGAGATGCTTTGGCTTCTTGCAAGGCAAAAAATGTTCGTTTAGCATTGGTGTCAAACAATCGGTTACACTGAAGCACGGGCAATCAGTTTTTTTACCTTCCGGCAAAGAGTGCTAATTATGTCTACCAACGAGCGACACGAATTCCCACGCTGGGAGGAACTCTACCAAGAAGCTCAGATCGAATCCATGCCCTGGTTCAACCCCGAGCTGGATGAAGATCTCAGAATAGCACTGGACGAACTTGGTCTGAAGGATGGGAGCGCGCTCGACCTCGGCACTGGCCCTGGTACTCAGGCTATAGAACTGGCGCGTCGGGGATTCAGCATGACAGCTACGGATCTCTCGGCGGCGGCGATCGCTCGAGCGCAGCAAAGGGTAGGGCAAGATGGACTGAAGATCGATTGGAAGCAGGATGATATCCTCGACACTTGCCTCGATCGCCAGTTCGACTTCATTTTCGATCGCGGCTGCTTTCACGTCCTCCCCCCTGAACGCAGGCAGGATTATGTCAGGACAGTTGGCGAGCTATTGAAAATGGGTAGTTACCTGTTCTTGAAATGCTTTAGCCGCTTGCAGTCAGGCGAGCAAGGGCCTTATCGCTTCACCCCAGAACAGATTCGGGAGATATTCGGAAGCCAACTGAAAGTTATCTCGATTAAAGAAACCGTTTATCAAGGTACATTGAAACCACTCCCCCAAGCACTGTTCTGCGTTATGCAGCGGGAGATGTAATACCAAATCCTGTTTAGTTACCCTTTTTTACTTGAAGTCCGCCTGCGCGGACTTTGTTTGCATAGCCGCGACTTTCAGTTTTAGCCAAGCAAGGCCACTGCCCTACTCGCCAATGCATCCGCCGTCAAACCGTTAAACTCCATTAACTGTGCTGCCGTCGCCGTGGTTTCGCCGCGCTTCCAGGCAAACGTATCGCGCTTGGCGTTGCTGCGCAGCATAATCGGTTCGAGCGGTGCGCTCGCACCACCCGTAACACCAATTAAGACATCGCCTCCAAACATTTGCTCGAAGCCTGCATCATCCAGGAAACCGCCATCAGGCACCGCGCAGGTATCCCACGCGACATCGTGAGGGCGATAGAGACGACGGGGACTGATCGCAGAAACAATTTTGGAACCAATGCCCTTTGCTTGTAGCTGTTCTGCTGCCGCATATACGGGCAGCAGGGTCATATCGCCAATGACAGCGAAGACGACGGTTTTATTGCCAGGAATTTCTTGCAAAGCGATCGCGCCATCTTGCAAACCTTTACGAGTTTGCTCGAATGTAGTGCGAATTGGTAGGGGTGATTTACTTGCGGTAATAACTACGCCCTTATTGTAGGTGCCGAGCGCCCATTCGTAACACGCTTGAATGCCATTGGCATCCGGTGGAAACAGAGGGAAAACGTTGCCGTTCCGCATCATGGCAGCAAAGTAGGCTTCGACTTCCGGGCGTTGGTGCGTCCATCCATTGCGCCCCTGCTCCAAAGCCCCCGCTGTAAACAGACAGATTGTGGAAGGGGTAGGGCGGCGCAATTCTGCCATCGCCTGCGTCACGGTTTGCCAGATCGGCAAGCCATTAATCGCAAAGGATTCGTAGGAGCACCAGAGCGTACGGCTGCCCAGCAGCGATAGGCCTGCGGCCAGACCCGCACAGGCATCTTCGCTCAGCGGTTCGTAGACTTGTCCGTTTGGAGCCTGATTGTATAAGTCGTCAGTGGTGGGATGAACGATTTTGAGCGCCTGGTTGATGTTGGCAATGCCCGAAGCTTCGTTCCCATCAGCATTGGTGACGATAAATCCCGGATCTAACTGTCCCACCTTCCCAACAATAATTCCCATTGCGGTGGTAGAAACCTTGGCATCACCGCCAATTGGGAATTCCTCTAAAGGCAATCCATTAATCTCTGGGAGCGACAATATCGATTCGGTCACCGCTACTTTAGCAGCGGGGCCGCCGCCAGCGCGGACAAAATTTTCGCGCACTAGCTGCCATGCTTCTGGCGCGATCGCGATCGATTTCAACCCAGCTACGATATCGGCATTGTCGAGCGTATGGTGGGCGTAGAGATTGTGGGATTTTGCTCCCCGCGCGTGCACGCCAGCACCTTTGAGTTGTTTGATGATGAATACGGTCAGTTTGCCTGACATGGCGGACTTGTCGGCGCGATCGCAACCTGCCAATACCGCTTCCGTAAATGCCAATCTCTGTTCGAGCGAGAACATCGTGCTATCGACATATGCACCCGGTTGGTCGCGATCGTCGAAATCCTTGGCATCCACCAGAATGACTTCCTCAAAACCGTTACCCTGCCAGTAACTAATCATCTCCGCGTTAGTTTTGGTGGAAACCATGCTGTGGTGTTCTTGACTAAACCCATTCCAAACCAGAACGGGTAAGAAATTTGTCACTTCCGGATAGGCAACGTGAAAGTGCTGCATCGCACTCATCGGATATGGTTCGCCCATACCGCCATCGCCCATGGTGAAGGGGAATAGCTTATCGCGGTGCAAGCGCGCCCCAGCCATAGCAAAGTGCTGTCCCTGACCCAACGGCCCCGCCGGTGCCAGGATGCCTGGGATAAAGCCGGAGAGGTGCCCTAGCAGACCGTGCTTTTCTCGAAATCTCGCCCGCAGATCCAAGACGGTGTGGATGCCCATATCTTCCAGCGATCGATCCACGAACATGGCGCTGTAAAAGCCAGGGGCATGATGGCCGACCTCAGTGGGGATATTTTTGTGCCCCAAGAGAAATAAAGAAACATAGGCTTCGACCGAGCTAGCAAACCCGCCAGGGTGACCGGATGCCTTACTACCAGTAATTTGTAAAGCCAGGTAGCGCAGCGCGTCAGCGGCAAGTAAGGTTTGGAAGACAGCAGCAGGATCGTGGGGATCGGCGATCGCGCCAGTAGCGGAGTTAACGGCAGGGGATTTACCCAGAGTCTCGAACCCAGGCAGAGTCTCGCCAAAATATTGAATACCTTCGCAAAAAGCGGGGGTGGTAAGTATAGATTCTGCTGGGGTTGCAACCATAATGATTAAGACCTATCGATAGTTGTATGGAATGGGCTGGCTTTGCCAATTTCAAGCCTACATTATTAACGTGCAGGTATCCTGCGGACATTTAGTTAATCCGCAAGAAATAGCCAGGCGCTTTTGCGCCAGTTACAGCCGATCTCACCCTAAATTTACTATGCTTTTACGCAATCTGAGGTAACTAATGTCCTATGGATACGATAGACTAAAAAACTTTTGTTTTTTTATCTGAGCTGCAAGGGCAAAGAACTGTTGAATAAATTAGACGAAATTCCTATGACTTTTTCCGAATCGGTCGATCTAGCAGTAAATGGGACATTGATGCGCGGACTGGAGTTGAATCCTAATCTGCTGAATGTGGGAGCAACCTTTGTCCGGGAGACGACGACGGCTCCAATCTATCGGCTGTGGTCGATTGGCGATCGCCACCCCGCCATGCTGCGCGTGACAACAGGAGGAAGAGCGATCGCTCTGGAGATCTGGTCGGTTCCAGTTACGGGAGTTTGTCAGATTTTGCAACAAGAGCCTCCAGGTTTAAGCATTGGCAAAGTAATTTTGGCTGATGATGCTGTTGTGTTGGGCGTGTTAGGCGAGCCGTTCCTCTGCGAGCATCAACTAGAAATTACGGAATGGGGCGGCTGGAGAGTATACACGCAGGCGATCGCTTTACCCCAAGATATTTGAATGACTCACTATACTTAAGACTGGAGAAGCTTTTCTGCTCATACCAAATCCGGTATTGCTATCCCCTTTAAGAAGATATCAATTACACGACTTGGAAGGTTAGCACTCAGTTACAGGTCTGAAACCCAGTATCCTCGTTGAAAAGGCTAAGCAGTCCCGTCAATTGCTTGGTCAATTATCGTTTGCGGATTGATTGCCTACTGCCGCCAACCCAAGAAGCCTGCGATTGCCATCGATCGCAATTTGCTACCTTCGGCTTAACCCGAACTCACGTAGCGTACTAGCTAATCCCAATCTGTTAGCTGCTATTTTTGTGCTGTTTATGTAGCTTATACGACAATATTAAATTTGTCGCTACGTTTGCCCAAGTATTTGTCTTCAGCAGTGTAATTTGTTTGTAGACTAGATCATTATTATTTTCTTTTTAAGATTAGCCTTATGCGCCTGAGTGAAATTGTCCATCCCAACCAGTTGCACGGTTTATCAATACAACAGCTAGAGTCGATCGCAACGGAAATCCGAGAAAAGCATTTGCAGACGATCGCAGCGACAGGCGGTCATTTGGGGCCAGGACTCGGCGTAGTAGAGCTAACCCTTGGCTTGTACCAAACTCTGGACTTAGATCGCGACAAAGTGATATGGGATGTGGGTCACCAGGCATACCCCCACAAGATGCTGACGGGGCGCTACAAGAACTTTCACACTCTGCGACAAAAGAATGGTGTGGCGGGGTATCTCAAGCGTTGCGAGAATAAGTTCGATCATTTTGGGGCGGGGCATGCTTCTACCAGCATCTCGGCAGCTCTGGGTATGGCGATCGCCCGCGATGCTAAAGGCGAGAATTTCAAATCGGTAGCCGTGATCGGTGACGGTGCCCTGACTGGTGGTATGGCCCTAGAAGCAATTAACCATGCCGGACACTTGCCCAAGACCAACCTTTTGGTGGTGCTCAACGACAACGAAATGTCGATTTCCCCCAATGTCGGTGCTATCCCCCGCTACCTCAACCGGATGCGCCTCAGCCCGCCCCTAAAATTCATCACTAACAACATTGAAGATCAAATCCGCAACTTGCCCTTTGTAGGCGGTTCGATCGCTCCTGAGATCGATCGTATCAAGGACAATATTAAAATTCTGACCATGGTGCAGAATAAGGTGGGTGCAGTATTTGAGGAACTGGGCTTCACCTATATCGGTCCGATTGACGGGCACAACCTGCGCGATCTAATTGAAACGTTTAATATGGCGCATAGCCTTCAGGGTCCAGTAATGGTACACGTCGCTACCACCAAGGGCAAAGGCTACAGCTATGCGGAAGAAGACAAAGTTGCTTATCATGCCCAAAATTCCTTTAACCTGGCAACGGGTAAGTCAGATGCCCCCAGCAAACCCAAGCCACCCAGCTACTCTAAGGTATTTGCCGATACTCTGATTGCTCTGGCAGAAAAAGATAAGCGCATTATCGGCATCACTGCTGCCATGGCAACGGGTACGGGTTTGGATAAACTGCAAGCCAAATTACCCGACCAGTACATTGATGTAGGTATTGCCGAGCAACATGCCATTACGCTCGCGGCTGGTTTAGCCTGTGAAGGTATGCTTCCCGTAGCGGCGATCTACTCCACCTTCTTGCAGCGTGCCTTCGACCAGATTATCCATGACGTGTGCATTCAAAACCTACATGTCTTTTTCTGCATGGATCGGGCTGGGATCGTCGGTGCAGATGGCCCCACCCACCAGGGTATGTACGACATCGCCTATCTGCGTTGCATCCCCAATATGGTGCTGATGGCTCCTAAAGACGAAGCGGAAATGCAGCAGATGATGGTGACTGGCATTCAACATAATGGGCCGATCGCCATGCGCTATCCCCGTGGTAATGGCTACGGCGTTCCTATGCAGTCGGGCGGTTGGGAAGCTTTACCAATTGGTAAAGCGGAAGTACTGCGCCAGGGTAATGATGTTCTGCTGGTGGCATACGGTTCGATGGTTTACCCTGCCATGCAGGTGGCAGAAATCCTGATGGAGCACGGCGTACAGGCGACGGTTGTAAATGCCAGATTTGCGAAACCTCTGGATATCGAGACGATCGCACCTCTAGCCCGCCGGATCGGTAAAGTCTTCACGCTCGAAGAAGGCTGCACGATGGGTGGCTTTGGCAGCGCCGTGATGGAAGCTTTAATGGATGAGGGAATTGTCGTACCAGTGGATCGTATTGGCGTACCGGACATTCTGGTCGATCATGCTTCGCCCAACGAATCCTTTGCCGACCTGGGGCTGACCAGCGGACAGATCGGCGATCGCATCCTCAAGAAACTAAACGCGATCGGCGATCGGCAAGCGATTGCAAGTAGCTAAAACCTGGTAGGGTGGGCAATGCCCACCCTACCGTCTTTTTGGGAAAATCACGATCGAGTTTTGGGATAAAGCCAGCCTGCAAATAGCTTTGTCATGTATGGCATTGCGATATAGGTCATGATGGCAACCATCAGTAGTGTCACCACAAGCTTCCGCAAAAATATTGGGAGGGGGTTAATTAGGGGCAAAACCAGCATGTCGATCGAATTGATCAGAACGTAAATAGCGATCCCAGACACTACCATCATTTTGTAGCGAGGAGGAGCTGGCAGTCCAGGCTGTTGAGGCAGGGTGAACCAAGTTTCTAAGCCGGTGAGAATCGCAATCTGACCCGCACCCTCTGTGAACTGATGGGCACGCCTTAACAATTTTTGGCGAATCGGAGAAATTTCCCATTGTTTGAGATGGCTAATTCGAGCGAACTTGAATACAACTCGATATTCGGGATGTTTGGGATCGATAGGGCGAAATACGTTCACCCCCAAGTGACCTTCAAAGGCTTTGGCAGCTTCAATCAGGTCGCGCAATGCAGCTTCAAATGCGCCTTCACAGCCCGGCTTTACCCGTTGCAAAACATCAACTGTTGCGGGAGGATCTGAACTTGAGTTTTCGAGAATGTTCATGGCAAGACTAGGGTTTACTGGGTTGGCTACCTCAACAAGAATCGCTACAGGGCGTTGCTGAAACTGTAATGAAAGCTGTCACGCCCGCTACAGTAATGGCTGTCCAGCAATGCCAATGTCCAATCGCACGATTCTGGCAGGTTCCAGTCCTGTAGGTGGAGGAAAAGACATACCACCATTGGTGACAACGTAAATGCTGGTGAGATCGTTTTTTGTGCGTCCAAATGCCAGTGCCGTACTCCCAGTCATGCCTTGTTCGGCTTGGGCGACGATCGTTACGCTCCCGTCAGGAGCAATCTTGACCACACTATTATAGATATGGGTTGTGCCATATAAATTGCCCTCCCGATCGAAAGCAAAATCATCTAGATTAATTGGCTGGACAAAAATCTCTGGCTCACCTGGTTGCCCATCGGGTTGAATTGGGATTTTAACAAGTTGCATCTTTTCTGTATTCGAGGCATAGAGGACGTTGCCGTAGACTTTAAGTCCATTCACTGCCGGAAACTCTTTGTCCTCAGAGCTACGGGCAAGTGCTGGATGTTCTAGCCAAATTCTGACGCTCTTTTTTGGTTCGTTGAGTTCCCAAATAGTGCCTCGATAGGAATCTGCAATCAAGTAGGAGCCTTCTGCTAAAGGTGTTAAGCCATTTAAGAAAACGGCATCAGGCAAGGTCACTAATACCGCTACATCCCCTTGGGGTGTAATGGTAAATACAGTAGAAAGGTTTTCAGAGTTCCAGGCTGTCAGTAACAAGTTGCCCAGCGGGGTCAACGTCAACCCAGTGGCTTTCCCCGCGATCGCAGCATGAACCACAGGCACTCCGTCAGATCCAATCCGCAAGATTTTTCCGTCCAAATGACTGCTAACAAACAAAGTGCCATCGGAACGAACCACAATGCTTTCCAGAAAGGTATTAACTGGCAATTCCGCAATGGGGTAAAATGGAGCAAGAGCGACAGGGGTTTCTGCAAAGATAGTTGGTAATTCGTCTGAGGCAGACATATGCGTTCCTTTCGACAAAGTGCAATTGCGTCGAGCTAATGTTAGCGTATCAGTAAAATATCGATAGGTCTTTCCCAATCTTTTGAAAAAATTGCACAATTTTTCGATCGAATGATGCCGGATTATTTCACCTCATTGCGATAGGTTTTAGGGGTAGTACCCAGATGTTTGCGAAACAAGCGCGTCAGATGGCTCTGGCTGGAAAATCCGCACTGAATCGCAATATCTGAGATCGCAGCATCTGATTTTTTGAGTAGGTGCTGCGATCGCTGCAAGCGACATCGAACAATGAACTGGTGGGGAGAAATGCCTGTGGCTTTTTTAAAGCTTGAGGCAAAATAACACGTACTCATCCCGACCAGTGCAGACAGGTCTGCTAACTTAAGGTCTTGCTCCAAATGTTCCTGGATATAAGCAGTCACCTGCTTCAAGACTGATTGAGGTAACTGTCCCGCTTGGGAAAAGGTTGGTGGAACTGCCGAGTACTTTCTGAGCAAGTGTATCCCCAGACAATTCACCAGCGCTTCAACGTACAAGCGATCCTGTCCCCCATTCATCTCCAACTCGGACTTAAGGGTTAACCCAATCTGCTGAATCAACGGATCGACCTGAGGTAGACAGGGCAGCAAATCTACTCGATCTGGTGCGATCGCCTCATAGGCAAGCTGGCTTAAAACATCAGGATCGAGCGTCAAGATCGAAAACTCCGATGTTCGATCCCACTGCACTTGATGTGTAACGCGAGCAGGAATTACGATCGCCTGTTCTGTTAAAACTTGCTCGCACTGCACTCGTCCATCCAATCGCCGCTTCACGTGCAGATTTGGAGAAATATGAGTATGAATGGCAATTTTATGGTTTGCATAGGAGTACTCTGGAGTTTCAAAAGGTGGATAGCGAAAATGCTCTAGGGTTATCCCCTGCCAACCTGCTTCAACACTGGAGAGTAACGGAAGGCGTGGCAAAATTGGAGCCAGAGACGCTTGTCTAGTGTTGGGAACGTCTGCCATGACAAAAGATGAGCCGTTTAGTGATACTGCTATTACAACTATAAGCGGCTCATTTGCCGCTTGTAACCTTTTGGACTCCACCAGCCAACTTGATACGGTCAGCGTGCAATGGGATTGTTATACGATGGCATGCTTTCCTATCTTTCCACTGAGCGATCCATTATTCTGTAACGATCTGCAAATCATACTTTCAAACCTGCTAAGGCAGTTTAGCAAATTAGATGTTCTGTGCAATTCGCCAAAGAACTCCACTCGGATCGTATAAAATAAAGTCTCTCATTTTCCATGGTCTGTCTTCAGGTTCTGTAACCTTAACCTGATATTTGTCCGCGATCCCAACACTCAGGATATGTTGATACCAACTTTCAACATCTTTCACTAGCAAGTGCATCATAAAGTTATTCGCATGTTCTCTTTCGTAAAAGTCTTGCAGTAGAAAACTGTGGTTGCCGCAGTAGAAATAGGCTATCCCATCTTCATCAGAAGCCATGATAAATCCTAAATCACGGTAAAAGGCTTTGGATATCTCGAAATTTTGAGCAGGTACAAATGCCTTGATTTCTACAACCTCTAATCTTTCCATACTAGATAACTCACTCTATGATTTTCCTGTTAGTTCCTTGAACTTCTAGCGATCGCCTCAAAGTAGCTGCCCTCACTGGGAATTGAAGTCGTTTAACGGCTCAGAACGAAAGGAGAAATTGACGTAAGCCCTATTAGACTGTCTGGGAGGGCTGCTTGCGCTGCCGTTTCCGCAGCCAGACTTTGCGCAGTTCTTCCGCACCTAGTAAAATCGGCGGACAGACTAGCAACAATAACCATTGCCAAGCTGTTAGTGGTGCTGTAGAGAAAATACGACGCAGAGGAGCAATCTCGATAATCGCTAAAATTAACGTCCATTCCGTCAAAATCCCCAGCCAGATGAGAGGATTAGAAAAGAATCCCAATCGCAAGATGGAAGTTCGTTCAGAGCGACAAGCAAAAACGTTGCCATCTTGACAGGCAACGATAATTGCCAAAGTCATAGTCGTAGCTTGGGCGTAAATGAGGGTTATAGCTGGATCGGCAGTGCGCGAGAGAATGGTTGGAGCGATCGCTTGCAACGATGCTAAATCGTAACCGTAGCTTTGCCAAACTATGAAGAAGCCAATCATACCCAATGTTGCCTCAATTGCCCCCAGGAAACAGTAAGCGCGCAAGAGCAAAGAGCGATCGAGGAGCGGTTTGGATTTGGCACGGGGCGGCAACTGCATCGTACCGACTTCAGCGCGCTCGGCTCCTAGTGCTAAGGCGGGCAAAATATCGGTTCCCAAATCGACGATCAAAATTTGCATAACGATCAGCGCTGGGGGGATTTTGAGGGCAACCATTGCCAGAAATGGCACTAATTCGGCAACGTTGGATGCCAAAATGTAGGTCATAAACTTGCGAATATTCTGATACACCGCCCGCCCTTGCTCGATCGCCGTGACGATGGTGGCAAAATTATCGTCTGTGAGTACGATATCGGCGGCTTCCCGTGCCACATCTGTCCCATTTAATCCCATCGCAACCCCAATATGCGCGGCACGCAGAGCAGGCGCATCGTTGACCCCATCGCCTGTAACTGCCACTACTTCGCCGATGTCTTTATAAGCCTGTACCAGTCGCAGTTTGTGCTCGGGTGACATGCGCGCAAATACCAAGCCAAAGCGATATTTCACAATTTGCCGGAGTTGGGCATCGGAGAGATGCCCCATGCCTTCACCCGTCACCACGCGCACTCGTTCGCTCACCAGACCGATATTTCGGGCGATCGCTTCGGCGGTCAGTCCATAATCGCCGGTTACCATCGTGACTTTGATGCCAGCTTGATGGCATTTATCGATCGCCTCCTCCACCTCTGGACGGGGCGGATCGAACATCGCCACCAGACCGATAAAAATCAGGTTTTGCTCCAGATCCTGCGCCTTGAGATCGAGCAACTCCTGGTTGCCACGGCGCGCTGCCAACCCCAAAACGCGAAATCCCTGCTTTGCCAGATCGTCATTCGCCTGCACGGCAGCATCCCAATCGTCGTGGGTTAATTCCTGCACTCCACCATCGCGCAGGATGCTATGGCAGTGCTTCAGGACTTCCAAGGGAGCACCTTTGGTGAAGGCTAAATAGGGTGACTCATCCGGCCATAACTCCGCCGCTTGCCAGTTCAACACCACGGTCATCATGCGGCGGCGGGAATCAAACGGAACTTCGCGCAAGCGCGGCAATTGCTGTTGCAGGCGTTCTAAATTCAGCCCCGCTTTGGCGGCTGCCACTAGCAATGCCGCTTCTGTCGGATCGCCAATTTCTTGCCAGCGGCTAGGAGCTGTGAGGTGAACCAGGCGGGCGTTAGAACAAAGAGCAGACCCGACGAGCAAAAGATTTGCTTTCCAGGCAACAGTGGCATCCGATGGCAAATTGACCTGACCAGTGGTGGGATCGTAGCCCGCCCCCGTGACCTCGATCGGCGTGTTGGAGCTAGCAGGTTCGGATGGGTGTTCTTGAGGCAGCCAGAGATAGCGTACCGTCATTTCATTTTTCGTCAAAGTGCCTGTCTTGTCTGTGCAAATTACGGTGGTAGCGCTCAGGGTTTCCACCGATGACAGCCGCCGCACCAGGGCATTTCGCCGCGCCATCCGTCGCACGCCGATCGCCAGGGATAAGGTTACGGTCGGCAATAATCCTTCTGGTACCAGCGCCACGATGATCCCGATCGCAAAAATGAAGCTTTCTTTTACCTCTATGCCCACCAGGAAGTACGCCAGCAAAAAGACAATAATTCCCATGCTGACGGCGATCGCGGTAATAATCCTGACAATGCGCGCAACCTGAACTTCCAGGGTGCTGGGTTCGCGCTTCACCACAGTGGTCAAATGAGCTACTTGGCCGAACTCGGTCTGGGCACCTGTGGCATAGACTACGGCAATGGCGCGTCCCGCTGCTACGGTTGAGCCTGCTAAAACGAGGTTGGCAATTTCCGAGGGGTTCACCTTTTCTTGCAAGGGTTGCTCGCCTGGGCGTAGCAAGGTTTTACCGCCGCGAATCGGCACTGCCTCGCGCAGGCGCACTGGATAAGCGTTACGCGCTACGGGCAAAGACTCGCCCGTCATCACCGATACATCTAAATACAAGCTATCGGCAGACACCAGTCGGGCATCGGCAGAAATGCGATCGCCTTCTTCGATCTGCATGACATCGCCGCGCACCAACTCCCGCGCCGGGATTTGCCTGAGTTCGCCATCTCGATACACTTTCACCTGCATCGGCAGTACTTTTTTCAATGCGGCAAGCGCCTGTTCTGCTTGAAACTCTTGCCAAAAGCTAAAGATGGCGTTAATCCAGATCACCGCCCAGATCGCCCAACCGAGTTCGGGCGTGCGCGAAATAAACGCTAAAATGCCTGCGACCCATAGCAGCAACGCCATGAAATGGGTGAGTTGGTCGGCAAACCGCAGCCACAGGGGGCGATGCACGGGTTCCGGTAACTCGTTAGCGCCGAATTGGGCAAATCTCCTTTGAGCTTCCTCTCCTGAGAGGCCATCCGCCGTGCTGCCGAGCGATTCGTAAACCGCCTTAACAGGTAATGCCCAGATAGGTTGATGAGGTGATGTCATTTACTGGTCACGACTATGCGATCGCCTACTTTTAAGCCTATTTCTTGAGTTAGACCGGCACGTAATTCAATTACGCGATCGGCAATTATGCCTTCGGCTGGATAAATGGGGCATGGTTCGCGATCGCAGGGAGGGGCGGATGCCGCGATCGCAACTACTTTATCCTGGTGAATAAATACCATATCCAAGGCCACTGGCACGTTTTTCATCCAGAATGCCACTGGACGGGCGGGGAAGAAATTAAATAACATACCGCGATCGTCGGGTAAAGCTTGACGGTACATCAAACCTTTAGCTTGTTCGGCAGGCGTGCGCGTGACTTCGAGCGCGATCGCGCGATCGGCAATTTGCGCCGTTGCCGTTACGGGGAGAAATTGGGCTAGCTCAGAATTTTGATTAGCTTTTGCGGGCGTTGTGGTAGTAAGCTTAGATGTATCCGCACGAACAATTTCAGTACTGTCTCTGGTTTCTGGTTTAGGAACAGGATTGCTAGCAACCTCTGTGTTTTGAGGCGTGCAAGCAATCAGGAGTATGCAACTTGTACTCACTGATAACATTAGTACTCGGCGAGATGTGCCACAATCTTTAAAAACATAGCCAGCCATAAATATGCCCTTTCCCTTACATGTTGCGTTTATCTGGCATCAGCATCAACCTCTTTATAAAAGCCCAGTAGCTGGGAAGTATCACTTACCCTGGGTGAGACTGCACGGGGTAAAAGATTACCTGGATCTGGTGTTGCTTTTAGAAAGGTTTCCACAATTACATCAAACTGTCAATTTAGTACCGTCTTTAATTACACAGTTACAAGACTACATTGACGGTACGGCGTTCGATCCCTACCTGGAACTAACGCTGAGAGCGGTCGAATCGTTTGACTTAGAACAAAAAAGGTTTGCGATCGAACGCTTCTTTGATGCCAATCACCATACGATGGTGGAACCATACCCTCGCTATGCCCAGCTTTTAGATCTCAAAAAAAATAAAGGGTTAGACTGGTGCCTCGATAACTGGCAAGTGCAGGACTATAGCGACTTGCTAGCTTGGCATAATTTAACCTGGTTTGACCCCATATTTCGGGAGTCAGATGCCAAAATCGGCGAATGGTTCGAACGGGGACAGGGTTATACGCTTGCCGATCGCCAGCTTATTTATTCCAAGCAACGGGAAATTCTGGCGCGCATTTTGCCCCAGCACCGCAAAATGCAGGATGCCGGGCAGTTAGAGCTAACTACTACGCCTTACACGCACCCGATTATGCCATTGCTGGCAGATACCAAGGCGGGGCGCGTTGCCGTACCGCAAATGATGCTACCCGGCCTGAGGTTCCGTTGGGAGGGGGATATCCCTTTGCATCTGGACAAAGCCAAGCAGATTTATCACCAGTATTTTGGCAGGCAACCGCGCGGGTTATGGCCGTCGGAGCAGTCCGTCAGTCCGGCGATTTTGCCCCACATTGCCAGACAGGGGTTTGAGTGGTTGTGTTCGGATGAGGGCGTACTGGGCTGGAGCCTGGGGCATTACTTCCGCCGCGACGAGCACGGTCAGATTACGGAGCCGCAGTTACTTTATCAGCCCTATCGCCTGGAAACCGTGCATGGCGATCTGGCCATAGTCTTCCGCGATCGCCGCCTCTCCGACTTAATTGGTTTTAGCTACAGCGACATGACTCCTGAAGCTGCCAGCGAAGATTTATGCGAGCATCTGCGGTCTACCTATCACGCCTACTTAAATTATCAACATCACCAACAAAACAGCGATCGCCCCTGGCTGGTCACAATTGCGCTTGATGGTGAAAATTGCTGGGAGTATTACCGCAACGATGGCAAAGATTTTCTGGAAACACTATACAAACAGCTATCTCAGTTGGATTTCCTGCGCCTGGTATCCGTATCTGAATTTATCGATCGATTTCCACCCGTTGATAAAATTCCACCACATCAGTTACACAGTGGTTCCTGGATCGACTCCAACTTTACAACCTGGATTGGCGACCCGATCAAGAATCGGGCATGGGAATTACTAGCAGAAGCGCGTCAAGTTTTAGCCAATCATCCCGAGGCGACCCAAGACAACAATCCCGAGGCATGGGAAAATCTATTTGCAGCGGAAGGCTCTGACTGGTTCTGGTGGTTTGGCGAGGGCCACAGTTCTACCCTGGATCATGTATTCGATCGATTATTTCGAGAACACTTACAAGCTCTCTATCGAGCCTTAAATGAATCTGTTCCCAATAACCTGCTCTATCCGCTAGAACCCCATCAAGTATCGGGCGACCAACATCCAACCCATTTTATCCATCCTGTAGTTGATGGCATGGGAACAGAGCAGGACTGGCAAGGAGCAGGAAGGATCGAAATTAATGCGGCGCGGGGTACAATGCATAGAAGTGGTTTAGTACAGCGCTTATGGTACGGGTTAAATCATTTTAATTTTTATCTGCGCTTAGATTTTGGAGCGATACAGCCAGAATTAAATACTAATTTGCATCTCCTCTGGTTTTATCCCGAGCGAACGCATTACAATAGCCCTATTCCCATGAGGAATTTACCCGATGTGCCACCGCTTAATTATCTATTCCACCACCACTTAACGCTATCCTTAGGGGAGCGCTCGGTACATTTACTGGAGGCAACAGAAAATAGTCAGTGGCAAAATATCTCCACTCATGCCAAAATGGGCTTTAATCAATGTTTAGAAGTGAGTCTGCCTTGGGGAGATCTTGCGATTCCACCAGGTAGCGCCGCAAGGCTAGTTATTTTACTTAGTCAAAACAGTATATTTCAGGCTTCGTTGCCAGAACATACTGTAATTCCGATCGAAGTGCCATAGTTTAAAGAGATAAGTCTGTGGAAAAGTCAAGCATAGAAAAAATTGTGGAGCAAGCTCTACACGATGGGTACCTTACTCCCACAATGGAAGCGGAAGTAGGACGTATTTGCGATAGCGCTTTTGAACTATCTGTAGAGGAATATATGGCTCTAGATCGACTGATGGGGGCTCTACTCACGGGCGAAGTCGTAGCAGTCCCGCGCAAGCAATTCATCAACGTGATGGAGGAACTGGTGCTTGGTGAAGCGGTAGCTCGGGTGGCTGAAATTGAGGCTAACAGCAACCAGGTGCTGGATCTAGGTGACATTGCTGCCTATGCCCTCAACCGCCTTCCCCCATTGTATGCAACGACAGAGGAAGGGGCTATTTACCAGCGAGAAAGGGCGATCGCCGATTTGCACGTCCTGATCGCGCAGCAAGTTAAAGAAGCGATCGAGCGCAATCAGGATAGGCCGCAATTCCACAAGGAACGCAAGGTGATCAAGCAGAAAACTGAAGACACGGTTCTGACGCAACTCAATACCTTGCTGCAGGCATACGCTCCTAACTACGAGACTAAGCCAGAATAATGCCAGAATTTGCACGTCAAATTGTGTCTGACGATCGCCCCTAGGATCGTCGCTTTTGGCACAAGATTGGCGCGATATTTGTTAACTATCTGGAATGAATGACTGGAATTATGTACGACTGTATTGTTGTGGGTGCTGGACCGGCTGGGGGTTCTGCCGCCTATCATTTAGCTAAACGCGGTCGCTCCGTGTTAGTACTGGAGCGCGAAAGTTTGCCGCGCTACAAACCCTGTGGGGGTGGTGTGTCGCCTATGGTGCAGCAGTGGTTTGATTTTGACTTCGCGCCCGCAATTTCATTAACGGTTAAACAAATTCGCTATACCTGGCAGATGGGCGACCCGCAACTGGCGGAACTCGACACCGCCGCACCCGTATGGATGGTGCGCCGCGATGTCTTCGACCATTACTTGATCCAGCAAGCGCAAAAACAGGGGGCGGAGATCCGCGACTCTACAGTCGTGACGGGGATTGAATGGCAGAGCGATCGCTGGCAAGTCAAAACCGATCGAGAAGTACTTTCAGCCCGATATCTAATTGCGGCGGATGGTGCCAAGGGTTCGATGGCAAAGTGGCTGGGATTTAAAGATCGCAAGCGACGGATGGGGGCTGCTTTAGAAGTAGAAGCTCCGGTTAACGATCATGACATCCAGGCCGCGCATTTTGATTTTGGCTCGGTCGTTAACGGCTATATCTGGAATTTCCCCAAAGCTGAGGGCTACTCAATCGGCATTGGTACGTTTCGCGGGAGCGATGAAAAACAGAACCTCAAGGAAATTGCGGCTAATTACGCCAACGGATTTGGCATCGATCTGAGCAGCATCAAGCAATACGGCCATCCCCTTTGTCTTTGGGACGGCCACCAAAATCTGCATGCGCAAAACGCAGTGCTGGCAGGCGAGTGCGCTTGTATCGTAGATCCCTTTACCGCCGAGGGTATCCGGCCTTCAATGCTCACCGGCGTGCTAGCAGCTGAAGCTGTAGACGAAGCGATTGGCGGTAATGCCGATGCTCTGCCAAACTATACCCTAAAAGTACAAGAGGAATGGGGCGAGGATATGGCTTGGGCGCAACGCATTTCCGGTATCTTTTACCGCATTCCCGGTTTTGCCTACAAAATAGGGGTTAAGCGTCCATCGGCAACAAGGCGCATGGGGAAAATCCTCTGCGGCGAGATGCGCTACCGCGATGTGGCGGGCAACGCGATCGCCAAACTAACCAAGGGGTTAATCCCTGGCATGGGCTAATCCCAAAATTGGCAAAAATGTAAGGATGTGGCTTGAATTTGGAATTCCTGACTTGACAAAGTTTTGGGGATGATTGTCACTTCATTCAGATATAATTCTGACTGTGGTTTCAATCATTGACAAATGACAGTCAGTGAATACTATGCAACCAAATCTTATAGGAAGACTGAGATTAAAAGCAGATTTACCCATAACAATAGGTGTACTTGCAACTTTATTTGTAATTCTTTTTACATACCTTTTCCTGGTTGTGCCCAAAGAGCAAAAGCAAGATGTTGCTTATGTATCTGGTATTATTGCAACCGCATCAGCTATATATGCTGCATTTTATGCGGGACGTGCATTACATCAAAACATTCATTCTAGGAAAGTTGATAGAACCGTGGAATGCTCTATACGCTGGCTTGACTCAAGCCTTGCTAATTCTAAGCAATTGACAACACGTATAGCAGCGCAAGTAGTATCAATTACAGATGAAGAGGCTCGTGGTAAAAAAATTACGGAGTTGATAGGTGACCCATCTGTTCCCGCTCAAGCAGAAGCAGCAGAAGCAAATGAATTAGCTATATCAACTGTTTTTAATTTTTTTGAGCAGCTTGCTGTTTTTGTCGAGCAAGGTGTCATAGAGGAGACTTTGTTGCAAGAATTTTATCTTACTATTTTAGTAAAGTACTATTAGAAGCCATTTAGGAAGTAAAAGGCGCACCAAAAGCAGGTATAAATACTGATGAAGTCTAGTATAAACCTGAAGAGATGCGCCGATCCTATAATACCGATTTATCCAACCAAGAATGGGAAATTATCGCACCCATGCTACCCAAACCATCAAAATGGGGTAGGCCACCCAAAACAAATATGCGAGAGTTACTGAATGCCATTTTCTATATACTCAAAAATGGTTGTACATGGCAGAATCTACCCCATGACTTTCCGCCTTACTCAACGGTCTATTTCTACTGGCAAAGGTGGGAAAGAACTGGGCTACTGGAGGAGATTAATCGCAAATTGAGCCAACAATTTAGGGAAAAGGTTAGTAAAGAGGCGACCCCAAGCTTGGTGAGTATCGATAGCCAGAGTGTGAAGACAACAGAAAGTGCGGGCAGTCGAGGTTTTGATGGCGGTAAGCAAATCAAGGGCAGAAAACGCTTCGCTATGGTTGACACCTTGGGCTTAGTTGTAAAGGTGTTGGTGTGTGCAGCTAACATCGGTGAAAGAGCAGGAGCTAAGCAGTTGTTACAGAATCTCACATCTCCATTACCACGATTAGAGAAAATTCTGGTTGATGCTGGATTCTCTGGTGATGAAATCACACAATGGGTCAACGACAACTTCGGATGGCTTTGGGAAGTTAGCAAACGGGCAGACAATCAGAAAGGTTTTGTAGTGGAGTCAAAGCGTTGGGTGGTAGAGCGAACCTTTGCTTGGTTAGGTAATTGTCGTAGACTAAGCAAGGATTATGAATTTTATGAGCAAATGTCTGAATCGTTTATTTACTTGGCTTTAATCCGCAAAATGCTAAGAAATCTGGCAACTGCGACTTCCTAAATGGGTTCTTACGCATTTAAGCCTTGGATCGAAGAAAAGCAAAAGAATGCACGTTTAAGATCGAAAAGAGTATTCAAAAGCCTTTCAGCATTGTATGAGCGGTGGGATAGAAAGCTTAAAGAGAGCTAAAATACTCATAGCTTTTTTATGTTTTATCCAAAATGTATAAACCTATCCAGAGAGACTCAAACCTCAGAAGCATTGCCTAACTTAAAGTTGATCTAGTATATTGAAGCAGTTTAGGCTTAAGGCTTACCCCAACATGCTTTAGAGATACCTGAAAGAAACTTCATTCCTTTGGGTAAGTTCTATAATGAATTTATAAGGTAGGTTATGTTAATTATGTATTATTTTTTACCAAACCAAACCAAATTCACTAGTACCATTGTGCCGTGTGCACAGAGGAGGAAATAAAGTTATGTCTGTATTTAGTTTTGATGATGGATACGCTGGGTTTTAGGAGCTTTTTCTTATAGCTCTGAGTTACCAAAAATGAATGCGAGTTCTTGTTAATTGTAATCTTTCGATTTGCCATCTCCCTCTTAAGCAAGAGAGATGTACGGTTCTGCGAAAGTAGGTTTGAATGTCTCTACAATTTTTGTATTTTTTTAGCCTGTGGGGATGGCTTAGCCTGTGGGGATGGCTTAGGAAGTAATCTAAATATCAACCCGATACTTTAGCTAAGACTAAAGACTGTCAGTGCATAGCTAGCAGTGGGAAATAATTTCCCTGTCTGCGTTAAGCTAACAGGGACGATCGCAGGGGGAGGGTTCCCTCCCCCTGCGGTATTTTTAGTTGTGGAAAAATTCCCTATGAAGCGGTCGATGATTGCGTCGCAGGGGTGCTGACACTGGGCTGCAAGCGACTCATCAGAGAATTCCAGGTTAAACGCCAGAGCGCCACTAACCAATTACCCTTGAGTTCGTCAAACATTTGCATGTTGAGGTGAAAAGCATGATTGGCTTCATCAACAATGCGATCGGCTGTTTGTTTGTCCACAGGTAGAGTGTCTAAAGCTTCGCGATAGCCTTTCTTGAAGGCACCGTGGTTTTTAATCCCGTCAAAGTCATAGAAGGCTGTGCCGTTGCTTCCTTCTAGCTTCATAGCTTTTTTCGCAATATTTTTGAGAATCTGTCCGCCAGAGAGATCCCCCATATAACGAGTGTAGGCATGGGCAACTAAAAGCTCGGGATCGGTATCAGATACTTCCTTAATGCGCTGGAGATACTCCTTGCAAGCGGGCGAGGGTTGTACCTGCGATCGCCAATCATTACCGCAGTAATAAGCTAAGTCTTTCTCTAAGCTGCGCTCTCTCCACAATTCGCGATAAAACAGCTTGCTTAAAACCGGGTGATCCTGATGGCGAGTTATTTCAGCTTCTAGTGCTGCATAAATAAAATAGAAATTACCAGCTAGCTTACGATAAGAAGCCTTATCAACAACGCCTTTTAAAAAACCTTTAATAAAACTGGTACTCTCTGCCATAGTATGGGATTTTTGAGTACCCTCGCGCAGCATGGTTGCTAAACCTTGACTCAATTTTGCCTCCTATTAGGTTATTTGATAGTAGTTATAAAAATATTTAGAGAATATTTAAAGTTAAGCCTGTCTTTTCGCTTTCGATTGCCAAGTATACTATTGGAGCTATAGAAAAGTTTTAAATTCGCAACAAATTTTCATGTCCGTAGTTTGCGAAGGGCTGAGCAATCTATAATTAGTGTAAATAGAGGTAAGCGATCGGGAGGCAAGTCTATTGGTTTTAAACGGTTACGAGTACCTTTTGGTATTCCTCATAGTCTGCGCTCTATTGCCAGCAACCGGTCTGATAGTTGCTAAACTACTCAGTCCACAGGTGGCTGGTGCTGCTAGTCGTACTACCTATGAATCTGGCTGCGAACCCATTGGTGGAGCCTGGATTCAATTTAATATTCGTTACTACATGTTTGCACTGGCATTTGTGATCTTTGACGTGGAAACTGTCTTCCTGTATCCCTGGGCAGTCGCATTTAGTCAGTTGGGGCTTTTAGCCTTTATTGAAGCAATTATTTTTATTGCCATTTTAGTATTGGGTCTTGTATACGCCTGGAGAAAAGGAGCTTTAGAGTGGTCATGAAACCTGAGAATGTCGCCTTGGATTTCAGTATCGAAGAGCAAAAACAGCGTTTAATCAATCCGGCTCAGCAACCGCAAGTGACGCAGGATTTATCCAACAACGTGATTTTGACGACGCTCAACGATATCTACAACTGGGCGAGAATGTCGAGCTTATGGCCGATGCTATACGGCACTAGCTGCTGCTTCATCGAATTTGCTGCCATGCTGGGCGCTCGATTTGATTTTGACCGCTTCGGTCTGTTACCGCGTTCTAGCCCCCGCCAAGCAGATTTAATTATTACAGCAGGTACGGTAACCATGAAAATGGCACCAGCTTTGGTGCGCTTGTACGAGCAAATGTCCGAGCCCAAGTACGTGATCGCCATGGGTGCCTGCACGATTACCGGCGGCATGTTCAGTACCGAGTCCTACACAACCGTACGTGGTGTGGATAAGCTAATTCCCGTTGATGTCTACATTCCTGGTTGCCCTCCCCGCCCCGAGGCAATTATGGATGCCATCATTAAATTACGCAAAAAGATTGGAACGGAAGGGTTCACAGAACGCGCCAATATCCAGCGCACCCATCGTTACCACACGGTTAAACATGAAATGAAACCAGTACCGGAAATCTTGACAGGTCAATATCTGGAGTTGCCAACCCGCATTGCGCCTCCCAAAGTTTTAGTGGAATCTGGTATTCCTTTACCCGCCCTCGAAGTTGCCAAACAGGAGGTAGAGATCGTTGGCACAAGATAATCAAGAAACAACAGCGATCGCCACTAAAAGCCAGGTGTCTGAGTGGTTAGCTGCCAATGGCTTAGAGCATGAATTTTTAGGTTTGGATCGTCAGGGAGTCCCGATACTTAAGGTCGATCGGGAATTTTTACTGCCTTTTTCTACAGCGCTGTATGCCTATGGGTTTAATTACCTGATGTGTCAATGCGGCTACGATGCCGGTCCAGGTGAAGATTTAGTCAGCGTCTATCATTTAGCCAAACTGACTGATAGCGCGGAACGCGCTGAGGAAGTGCGGATCAAAGTATTTTTACCGCGCACCGATCCGCGCGTGCCCTCTGTTTATTGGATTTGGAAGACAGCCGATTGGCAGGAACGCGAAACCTTTGACATGTACGGCATTGTCTATGAAGGACACCCAAATCTGAAACGGATTCTCATGCCTGAAGACTGGATCGGCTGGCCGATGCGTAAGGACTATATTACGCCAGATTTCTACGAACTACAGGATGCCTACTAATGCCTAGCGCTCTAGTACCGTTGGTGGAAGGATTTGAGGAGATCGAGGCCGTCACGATCGTCGATGTCCTGCGCCGGGGAGGCGTTGAGGTGATTACCGCTGGTCTGGAATCTGCGATCGTGGAGGGTTCCCACCAAATGACCATAATCGCCGATCGCGTGCTCGATCGCATCGATCCCACTACCTTCGATCTCATTGTCTTACCCGGTGGCCCTGGAACCTACAAGCTCAAAGAAGATCCGCGCATAGCAGAGATGCTAAAGCAACATGCTCAGGCTGGCAAGTTAACAGCAGCAGTCTGTGCCGCACCGCTCGTACTGTCGGAAGCAGGCTTGCTGGAAGGCAAGAAAGCCACTTCCTTCCCTTCGGTACGGGAGCAACTCAAGGTGGGCGAGTATTTGACAGTTCCTGTCGTAGTTGACGGTCAAATCGTTACTGGTCGCGGCCCTGGCGCGGCTATGGCATTTGCCTTGAAACTGGTAGAGATACTGATGGGCAAAACCGTCGCGACTAAGCTAGCCCAGGATATGATTTTTAGCAGTTAGCGATCGGCTTTCGGCAGTTAGCCTTTAGCTTTTTAAGGATAACGCCTGCCAGTTGCCTATAGGCTTCGGCAGGCGTTGCTTGTAGGGGCAGTGCCGTGCCTGCCCCTACATTTATTGACTATTGATAGATATTTTTTGTGGAAATCAACTTAGCTGTTAGCAAACAGATCTAAAATGCCCTGGTAGTCCTTCCGAATTTGCGCGTAGATAGATCTGGTGCTTGATTCATTACGATTCGAAACAGCAAAGTCGAGCGCAACTAGATCGTCGAACAGTTTCTTAGCGAGAGCCTTAGCACTAGATTGGGCTTTACGGGGAAGGGCACGAATCAGACGACTGACATCAGATCTAATTTCGCCTAAAGGCCCGTGAATTAATCCTGTAATATCCGACCAGCTATCTTTAGCGATATAGGCTTCTAACCTATCGAGGCTACTGCTCAGTGCTTCTACCTTTGCCAGGTAGGAATCTGGCTGGCTGGTCTGGGCGATCGCGCTGGGTGCGTATACCCCTGAGATAAAAATGCACAGAACCAGTGATAAAGCAATGGCAATGCGTTTGAGTGGCTTCCAATTAAACAAATTAAGCACGAATCTAAATATCCTTTTCTTAAATACAAAGACTGCATCTAAGATTATCGTGGATTGTGAACCCATTGCGACTACTCGGCAAAATGTTAAGTTCGATCGCTTGGATCGGCAATCAGGAGCGATAGAACGTGCTCCATCCCCTTGTGCATCTTGATCGACTTTTGTTGCTCGGCAAACTTAGCCGTGGCAAGGATTAGATCTGGCTTGGTGGCGATCGCTTGTTGGACTAACTCTTCAGCACTAGAGGTACTGGTAACCTTATATCCCTTGGCCTGAAATACTTCGCTCAGAGCGATCGCGCTGCCTTCATGCTCGTCGGCAATTAAAACGTTGCGTCCGGATGCACTTTCAACCAGTAAAGTATCGACATCCTGGATCAGCTTGTGCATGTCAATGGGTTTGGTGATATAGCGATCCGCGCCAAGGCGCAATCCGACACCGCGATCGTCCAGGACTGACACCATAACAATGGGGATATCGGCTGTCAGGGGATCTTGTTTCAAGAGGGCTGCCACAGCATAGCCATTCATGTCAGGCATAATTACGTCCAGAGTAATTAAGTCGGGTTTGACTGACCGGATCTGGGCGATCGCATCGGTGGCATCCCTGGCTTCTCTAATGCCATACCCCTTAGCTTCTAGCTCCTGGCGTAGTAATTTCCGCGTACTGGCATCATCATCTACGACTAAAATCGTTTTTACAGATGCGGGTGCTTCTAAATTACTACTAAGCGGTAGTTGGAGCTGTCTGATTAAGGCATCAACATTGATGGCTTTGGCCTGGGTGCTGGTTACAGGATCGTGCACGGCAACCGCTGCTTGCGACTCTGTTGTTTGTCTCATTAACAGTCGATCTATGGTGCGGTTCAGCAGATCGACATCAATTGGTTTGGTCAAATACTCCTTAACACCAAGACTGGCAGCTCTCTCCCTCTCTTCAATTCCCGATAAAATGACAACGGGAATATTAGCGGTGCTCGGATCGTTTTCGATCACCAGTGCCACATCTAAACCACTCATTTTAGGCATCATAATATCTAAGAGTATTAGATCGGGCTGGAGCGATTTAATTTGGGCGATCGCATCCGCACCATCCCTTGCCTCTCTGACTAGATATCCTTTGGGTTCGCATACCTGTCGCAGTAGCTGTCGAATATGAATGTCATCATCAACAATGAGAATCGATCTTTGCGCAGAATTGACTTTATTTAGCGCAGCAATCTCCACAGAGCCAGATACAGGAGCATTTACCGAAGAACCTATTAATTCTGGCTGAGAAGATGGTTCGGACGGGGAAGCAGAAGCATCGGCTGTATTTGTAGTATCCTTAATTGGTAATGTAAAAGTAAATGTCGTGCCTTTGCCCAATTCGCTCTCAACCCAGATTTTGCCGCCGTGATGCTCCACAATTTCTTTGGAGATGGGCAAGCCCAAGCCCGTACCCTGGGGCTTATTGGTGAGCGTGTCGCCTACCTGTTTGAACTTCTCGAATACCTTTGGTAAGTCTTCTGGGGCAATCCCAATCCCCTGGTCGACGACGCTAATAGTTAACGTGTCGCCTGCGTGCTTGACTCGACAAGTTACTGCTCCGCTGTCTTGAAATTTCACGGCGTTAGAGATCAAATTGATCACCACCTGAATCAGGCGATCGCGATCGCCAATTGTCGGAGGAATGCCATCCTCAATATCCCTAATTGCCTGCAAGCCCTTATTCTCAAACAAAGCCGACGTGGCAGACATGGCGCGATCGACGATCTCTTCGACAGTCAACGGTTCCATATGCCAATCGGTTTTACCAGCTTCCATTTTGGCAATATCGAGTACGTCGTTGATTAGTTTTGTCAGCCTGGTGCCCTCAGCCACAATAATTTCAATATTCTCACCGACTTGACGTACGGCCTTTAGCGCTTTCTTATCTTCAGTTTGAACCAGCGGGAAAACCGTCTCCTCCAGTTTCTTTTGGATCAGCTTGGCAAAGCCCAACACAGATGTGAGGGGCGTTCTCAGTTCGTGGGAGACTGATGAGACAAATTCTGTCTTCATGCGATCGACTTGTTTCTCAACCGTGATATCGCGAACGAGCACTACCGAACCTAGATAGACCTCACTGTCATTATCGTGACTGGGAATCCGAATCGAAGAGACTGCAAGCTTACCCATCCGATCTTGAGGCAGATTCATATCGATTGTCATGGCGCGATCGTAGTTGCCTCTGCTGGCAGCAATTAGATCGAATAATCCATCACCCAAAACCTCTTGATAGTGCTTGCCTTCAACCTGGTCTCTAGAGCGATCGAACATATTGAGGAAAGCGGGATTGCACTGGGCGATGCGATCGTGCGGATCGATCGTGACCAACCCATCCACCATATTATCCAGAATTGCCTTTAGCTCGATCGTGCGCTGCTCGACTTTTTGCTCTAAAGTACGATTATTTTCTTCTAGCTGGTCTTTAAATACCCTTAGTTGACCTGTCATTTCATTAAAGGCATCAGCTAGAACTCCTATTTCATTGTCGGCTAGCTTGGGTAGCCTGACTGTTAGATCGCCACTGGCAACCCGCACGGCTGCATTGGTAATCTTCATAATTGGTTGGGCAATGCGGCGATCGGCCATTAAAATAGCAACACTGGCAGCTAATAAAACACAACCTGCCACCACAAACACTAAATTAGTATTGTTTTGTCTAATTTCACTTAAATAATTCGATTCAGGAATGACAGTACCAACTATCCAGTCGTGCTTGCCAAGTGGAGCTAAAGAGACATAGTACTTTTCCCCCGAAACAGGCTCCTGATAGACAAACTGCTTCTTCTCGCTTAAGTTAGCCCATGCCCGTGTTGGGTCGATCGCCCGATTTGCCAGTTGGAGATAATGGTTTTTAGTTTGTGCAAATGGCTTTAACTGAGGCGTATCTTTTCCCACTACCTGCACGGTACTATCTTCACCTGGATCCATAGAGGCGATTAACTCGCCCTTGGAGTTAATAATGAAAACAGCCCCCTCCCTTCCTTTTTGTTGTTGTGCTTGTAAGTATAGAGAAATATGGTTGAGTTCGAATCCTACACCAACTACGCCTATGAGATCGTCTATGCGATCGTCATTATTTTTGTACAGGCTAGAGCTGGACTTGTGTAGAGTAACATTGGCATCGATCCCCGGAGTGTTGGTAGAGCGATAAACGTAAACAGTCCATGCCGTTTTGCCCGCAGCTTTAACTGCATCTTGGTACCAAGGTCGTTGGGGGGCATACCAACCAGGTTCCTGAATTTTCTCTTTCCCGATAGGGGTTAACTCTCGATCTTCAATCCTATATATGGTGGTAGTCTTATCAGTTATGCGCGTCTGGGGGTTCCACTTCCGGAAATGTAATTTCAGGATATTATTTTTCCCGCCTGCTGTCTTGACCCTCTGGGCACCCACATAATCGCCATTGGGGTAAGCAAACTGGACAAATGTGAAGTTTGGATGCGTTTGCAAGACGCTGAGGAAAAAAGTATCTCGCTGCTGCGGATTATTTATATCGATCAGATCGCGTGTAATTGATAGACCGATCGCTTGTTGCGTGGATTGCACGCGATCGAAAATGCTCTCCACCTCTTGGGTGGTGTCCTGGGTAATATGCTCGTTTACCTGAGCAATAATGTTACTAATATTGCGCTGAGACGTGAGTAGCCACGGGATGTAGACTATAGCCGCCGTTACACTGACGGATAACAGCATAACCCCCACTAATTCTGCCTTTAATCCGCCAGCTCTCAGTTTTTTCCTTGTCAGTGTATTTAACTTTTGTAACATGTTATCGTATGGGCGCAGTTATTCAGTTCCCGCGCAGCTTCATTATTCCCCATTGTCATTAAATATAGAGCAATTTCGCCTGTACATAATTTTCCCAAGAAACTGTTAACATTTGAGTATGGTTTAGGCTGGATCGTCCACCCCCGCCAAAATTTAGTAGTCAAAATTTAGCCAAAGATTTATTAAATCGATCGATTCGCATTTCCCAGGGGCAAATCTATGAATATTACTCAACTCAACGAATCTCAACAAGAAGATAGCAAGCCCTTAATCAGTGTTAGCGGTTTACTAAATGCTCTACGTCGCCAGTGGTTACCTGCCTCCATAGTATTTCTCTGCGTGTTTGGCGGTACGGCATATTACACGTCAAAGCAAAAGCCAATCTACGAAGCAACTGGTAGTCTCATTTTCAAAATAGACAGAGTAGCGCAACTATCTAGTGTAAATAATACTGACTCCAGCCAATCAAATAATGCTGATGCTCCTGCTTCAAACCCCATCAGTCTAGAAAACGAAGTTCTAGCTGTGCGTTCTGCCAGTGTAGTAGATGATGCTATTAAAAAGGCAGGGATCTCGTTAAAGCGAGATGAGGTTTTGGGTAACCTGAAAGTAGATATTAGTAAGGGTACGGATATTCTGACTATTGCATATAAAGGTCGTAATGCTAAAGAGGTATCTACCTTTGTCAACCAGTTGATGAATAGCTACACGAACAATGCTTTAAAGGTCAGTAAGGAAGAAATCGTTAAAGCTAAAGAGTTCGTGCAGTCTCAGATCCAGAAGGTGGGGGAATCGCTGATGAAGTCAGAACTCGAACTGCGTAACTTTAAGGAGAAAAATGCGATCGCGGCGCTAGCTCAAGAGTCCTCAAACAATATCACCACAGCAGCAGGGCTAAGGCAAAAGATTTTAGATGTTAAAGTTCAGCTAAATAGTCTGGATGCATCTTCTAGGGCTTTAAAAAGCCGATTGGGCGTTACATCCGACCAGGCAGTTATCTTAAGTCGTCTCAGTGGCTCGGAAGCTGTGAAGCAAACGCTTGCAGAATTGCAGAAGGTAGAAGCGCAACTAGCTCTTCAGCGCACGCAGTATCAGGAAGAGCATCCAAGTATTAAGCGACTACAACGCCAAAAAAGTAGCTTGCAGGCTTTATTACAACAACGAGTTGATGAACTTGGGGGGGAGGGGAAATCGATCCCGCTTAGCGACTTGCAAGTAAGTGGGTTTGAGCTGAATCTGATTACAGACCTGGTTAAAGCAGAAAGCACTCGGGTTAGCCTGCAGGAGCAACTGGTTGCGCTCAACGAAGCCTTGAATGGCTACACGAGTTCCCTAAAAGTGGTTCCCCAGTTGGAACAACAGCAGCAATTTCTGGAGCGGAAAATTTTAATCGATCGCACTACCTACGAAAGCTTGCTAAAAAGGTTGCAAGAACTCCAGTTAGCGGAAAATCGAACCGTAAGCCGCGCCCGTATACTTTCAGAAGCTGACGTACCAACTCAACCGGTTTCCCCAAAAGTGGTAAATAATTTGCTCTTAGGTGGGGTATTGGGTTTAGCGTTGGCGATCGCCACAGCACTCGGACTGCAAAGCCGAGATAAGGTACTGAGAACGACAGATGAAGTCCGGCGTTTGTTTGGTTATAACCTGCTGGGTGTATTGCCGAATTTTGGGAAGAAATGGGCAGCTAGACAGGCTGTTTTTGTACGCTCCAATCCCCGTTCACCGATTAGCGAAGCTTATCGGACGCTACAAACTAACCTGCGATTCCGCAAATCCGATTCATCTGCTAAAGGAGTCAAAGTCATTGTAGTTACGAGTTCGATTGCTGCGGAAGGTAAATCAACCGTGGCAGCTAATCTGGCAGCGACTACTGCCCAGTTAGGAAGACGAGCTCTCCTGATAGACGCTGACATGCGTCGTCCGTCACAGCAGTTGATTTGGAATATAGCTAACACTCAAGGTCTAAGCGATCTGATAGCAGGGAAAATTTCCGAGGAGGTAGCTACCCAGAAATCGGTTATGCCCAATCTGGATTTGCTTTTGTCAGGTACTATTCCCAGTAATCCTCTGTCACTGCTAGATTCAAACCGGATGACTGCTTTGATGAAAAACTGGTCTGAGGACTACGATTTTGTAATTATTGACACTCCACCCCTACTAGCTGTAGCTGACGCTATGGTTCTGGGCAATTTAGCAAATGGCATATTACTGGTGGCTAGACCAGATTTACTTAATTCTAATAATGCTAGTAGGGTAAGAGCAACTTTAGAACAATCGGGCATGGTTGTATTGGGCATGGTTGTTAATGCGGCTGTCACCGACGATAAGAGTTACTACGAGCATCAATACGATTACGTTAGTAAGGAAGAGCCGTCCTCAACACCAATGGTTGGCTAAACAGGTAGTTGTTAAAAGCCTCAAAAATTTCCCTAGTTTTTCACAATTGCCCGCTACTATTTAGCAAGGTATCAAAGTAGGGGGAGCTTAGTAATAAGTACGCATATTAATAATTAATGCTACAAATTATTTGAGATATGAGATCTTCGCGATCGGACTGAAAATCAATCAATTGAATAATTCACTACTCAGGAGCGGGCTTTGACGGTCATTGAGATCTCAGTCTCTCCAACGTAATCTTCCGATTGTTGTTTTATTTTTGCGGATGCGGGAGGTCGAATTGCAGAATAGGTGTGACCGAAATCGGAAACGTTCGAAACGTCGAGCTATTTACTGTCCTATACATGGCTGTTATCTTGATAGCGTTAGCCAAAAATATCCATTATTTGCAGATCGCCCCGAACAGTTACAACAAAGAGGGATGGCTAAACGAGATGCATTGATGCTTGTTGCATCACGAACAGCGGTGCCATTAAAGGGGGAGTGGGTAGAGTCTTTTTGGTGCGAACAGTGTCAGCAGACAAAGTGGTATCACATTAGAACTAGAGAAGATCGTACTTTTGAGGTCAAATTAGCACCACGCGAACTGTGGCAGTATGCAATGGGGGCAATTAATCCTGACGGGAATCCTTCCGTAGGTGAGTTTACTCGTAGGAATTCGCGAATGGTTGCTTATAGTGTTATCAAGGGCTTCAAATTTGCTTGCTGAGTATTATAGCGATTTCTTCAGTTTTAACGAAAAATAGATAACGAGCTTCTTTGTCACCGCCCTATATCAATGCAAAAAACTATTTTGACTATTGTCCTATAATAACTCATTAGTAAATTTGGATATTTAACGGCTTCTAAGAATATTAAATGGATATTACTTTTTGGCATGGGAAGCGGGTGTTGCTGACTGGGCACACAGGATTTAAAGGCAGTTGGTTATCGCTCTGGCTCCAATCTATTGGAGTTGAGTTGTTAGGATATGCTCTACAACCACCTACAAATCCCAGCCTATTTGAGATTGCTCGTGTGGCAGACGGAATGACTTCTGTAATAGGCGATATTTGCGATCGCAAATATCTACAGGAGGTTATCATAGGTTTTCGACCTCAAATAGTTATCCACATGGCTGCTCAGTCAGTTGTAAGGGCATCCTACACCGATCCGGTGTTTACTTATAATACAAACGTGATGGGCACGGTCAATTTGTTCGAAGCGATTCGCCAGGTTGGAGGGGTTCGAGCTGTTGTTAATGTCACCTCAGACAAGTGTTACGAGAACCGGGAATGGTTTTGGGGATATCGAGAGAACGATCCGCTAGGTGGATACGATCCCTATAGTAGTAGCAAAGCTTGTGCTGAGTTAGTAACAACTGCCTACCGGAATTCTTTTTTTCACCCTAAGGATTACGCAGGGCATGGTGTTGCGATTGCCTCTGCACGAGCTGGGAACGTTATTGGCGGGGGTGATTGGACTCCAGATGGCTTGGTTTCAGATATTGTTAAGTCACTTCTCAAACAACAGCCTGTTTTGATACGTAACCCTTATGCAACCCGTCCCTGGCAGCATGTACTGGATGCACTTAATGGATATCTAACTCTAGTTGAGCATCTTTATAGCAAGGGGCCTGCATTTGCTGAAGCCTGGAACTTTGGCCCCTATGAATCGGCTGTGAAGCCAGTAGGCTGGTTGGTCGAACAATTGTTATGTCTATGGGGAGAAAACTCCTCATGGGAGCAAGATAAAGCCCATCAGCCCCATGAAGCTAATGCCCTAAGTTTAGATTGTTCCAAAGCGCGCCTTAAACTGGGATGGGAACCAAAGTTATCTTTAGAGGAAGCTCTAGAGCAAATTACCACATGGACTAAGTCTTACCAGGCAGGAGATGATATGCATAACGTGACTAAGACATCCATACATCAGTTTATGGCAATAACAGCTAAATAAACTGCTCGATCGCAATAATCTACAACCTAAATTTCAAAACTTTTATCGCTATTCTGGAGGTAACTAATGACTAAGCAAGCCCACTCCGTAAAGCTTCTAGACAAATCAACTGAGCAAGCCCCTAAATGCCGATTTTGCGGGACTGGCTTGCGACATACCTTGGTAAATTTAGGCATGTCACCCCTATGTGAAAGCTTTTTGGATAGCGAGCAACTCGATCGCATGGAGGCATTTTATCCATTGCATGTTCGAGTTTGTGAAAATTGCTTTTTGGCACAACTGGAGGCATATGTTAGCCCGGAGCATATCTTTACAGAATATGCATATTTTTCATCCTACGCTGATACCTGGTTAAGGCAATGTAAAGAATATAGCGATCGCGCGATCGATCGGTTTAATTTAAATGAAAACAGTCAGGTGGTCGAACTTGCTAGCAATGATGGCTATCTTTTGCAATACTTTGTAGAGAAAAATATTCCTGTTTTGGGTGTTGAACCTGCCACCAATATTGCCAAAGTGGCGATCGCTAAAGGCATGCCCACCCTAAATGAGTTCTTTGGAAGGGAATGTGCCCGAAGATTGGTGCAGCAGGGGAAGCAAGCAGATTTAGTAGCGGCAAACAACGTGCTGGCACACGTACCCGACCTGAATGACTTTGTCGCAGGCATCAAGATTTTGCTCAAACCGCACGGTGTTTTCACTGGAGAGATTCAGCATCTTGTGAAATTGATGGCAGCAAACCAGTTTGATACGATTTACCACGAGCATTTTTGCTATCACACCTTCACTACTCTTGAGAAAATTTTTGCTGCACACGGTATGACACTCTTTGATGTGGAAGAGTTGCCCACACATGGTGGGTCTTTACGAATTTATGCACGTCACTCCGATGACCTATCGAAACCTGTGGGAGATCGCGTCACTGAGCTGAGAGACCGCGAAGAAGCTGATGGATTTACGACACTCGATCGCTATACCAACTTTGAAGAGCAGGTGCGAGAAACTAAACGCAAGCTTCTAGACTTTCTAATCAAAGCTAAGCGAGAGGGGAAAACAGTTGCGGGCTATGGTGCACCTGGCAAGGGCAACACGCTTCTTAACTACTGTGGCATTAGAACAGATTTTCTTGACTACACGGTCGATCGCAACCCTTACAAGCATGGCAAGTTTTTACCTGGAACCCATATCCCAATCTATCCTCCTAGCAAAATTCAGGAAACCAAGCCAGATTATGTTCTCATCTTGCCCTGGAACTTTAAAGAAGAAATCATGGAACAAATGAGCTTTATTCGAGATTGGGGCGGTCAGTTCGTTATACCAATCCCTGAAGTTAAGGTCTATCCTTAAACAATGCTTTTCACTCAAACCAAGCTGCAAGGTTCTTACATTGTTGAGCCAGAAAAACTGGAAGATGGGCGTGGTTTTTTTGCTCGAACATGGTGCCAGCAGGAATTTAGTACTCTGGGGCTTGATGCTAACCTGGTTCAATGTAGCATTTCTTTCAATAACAAGAGGGGAACGCTACGCGGCATGCATTTACAAATTCCACCTTGTGCCGAAACAAAGTTAGTGAGATGTACGCAGGGAGGTATTTATGATGTCATTATCGATCTACGCTCCCACTCAAGCACGTATATGCAGTGGACTGCCGTTCACCTGACTGCTAAAAATCGAAAAGCCCTATACATTCCCAAAGGGTTTGCACATGGCTTTCAAACTTTGGCAGATAACACAGAAGTCTTTTATCAGATGTCTGATTTTTATCGCCCAGATTTTGCCCGTGGTTTCCGCTGGAACGATCCAAACTTCAAAATTCAATGGCCCGAGCCAGTTACTATTATATCAGTGCGCGATCGAGAATACGAAGACTTTGAACCAAGTTGGTTATAGCCAGCACATCTTTACTTTAATCTGACACGCGCCATAATGCAATTGCTAATTTCAGACGTTCACGATAAAGCAAGTTGGTATGAGTAGTATGAACATTTATGCGGAAGCACAGAATCTCCATCAACTTGGGTTGGAAATGTACGATCTGATCGCTAAACTATACCCCATTTGTCGGAGCATTACTGGCGATGGGGTTCGAAAATCACTGCATATCCTCCAAGAACTAATTCCACTAGTAATTCATGAAGTGCCAACGGGTACGCAAGTCTTTGACTGGACAGTTCCCAAAGAATGGAATGTTCGAGATGCTTACGTGAAGAATGACTTGGGCGAAAAAGTAATTGACTTCCAAGTATTAAATTTACATTTGCTAAACTACAGTACTCCAATTCATCGAAAGATGTCTTTATCTGAGTTAAAAGAACATCTGTTCACATTACCCGAACAACCCGATCTAGTACCATATCGTACTTCCTACTACAAAGAGAACTGGGGATTTTGCTTAAGTCATAATAGACTGAAGCAACTTGAAGATGGCGAGTACGAAGTATTCATTGATTCCTCGCTTGAAGATGGATACCTTACCTATGGTGAATACTATCTACCTGGAGAAATAGAAGATGAAGTTCTGTTTTCTTGCCATGTTTGTCATCCGTCATTGTGTAATGATAACCTCTCAGGTTTAGCTTTAGCGACTTTCTTGGCCAAATATCTTGGTTCGCAGCCAAATCGATACTCGTATCGACTTCTATTTATCCCTGGGACAATTGGCTCTATTACCTGGTTGAGTCTGAATGAATCTAAGACACATCACATAAAGCATGGTCTGGTAATATCTGGTGTAGGAGATGCAGGTGGCATGACCTACAAAAAGAGTCGTCGTAGCAATGCTGAAATTGATAGAGTAGTAGAACATGTTTTAAGCCACACTGAGCGGGAAAGCAAAATTGAAGAATTTTCTCCATACGGTTATGATGAGCGCCAATATTGCTCGCCAGGGTTTAACCTACCAATCGGACGTTTAACCAGAACGCCATTTGGGAAGTATGCAGAATACCACACATCAGCAGACAACCTGAAGTTTGTCAAACCTAGCTCTTTAGCAGATTCATTAGGAGTTTATCTAGAAGTTATTGACATTCTTGAAAGTAACAAAAGATATCTGAATATAAATTCAAAATGCGAGCCCCAATTAGGTAAACGAGGCTTGTACGGTAATTTTGGTGGCAAGCAAGATAAGAGGGCTGATGAGATGGAAATGTTATGGGTACTTAATCTCTCAGATGGAACCCACTCATTATTAGATATTGCTAATCGGGCTGGAATAAAATTTCAGGCAATTAAGGGTGCGGCGATCGCATTGAAAAAAGCTGCGCTATTACAAGAATGTTCAGAAGAAGTAGTCAGTAGAAATGCTATAGAAAAATAGTAAAAAAGCTGAAAAACAGTAGAGCTAAATGTGATTTTGATTTCTTAATATAAACAATCAAAGGAGCTTGAATATGAAGGTAGTTTTATTCTGCGGTGGTCTTGGCACGCGACTGAGAGAACATTCTGAAACAATTCCGAAGCCAATGGTTGAAATCGGTTGTCGCCCGATTATTTGGCACCTAATGCGGTACTATGCGCACTTTGGGCATAAGGACTTTATCCTATGTCTCGGTTACATGGGGAACTATATCAAGAACTATTTTCTTAACTATAATGAATGTTTCTCTAATAACTTTACCCTTTCTAAAGGTGGGAAAAACATTCAGCTCCATAACAGTGACATTGAAGATTGGACAATTACGTTTGTTGATACTGGACTTAACTCCAACATCGGTCAGCGACTTGTGGCTGTAAAGCCATATTTAGAAGGAGAAGAAGTTTTCTTAGCTAACTATGCAGATGGTTTAAGCGATCTCAACCTTGACGATTACCTCAATAACTTCCAGAGAAGAGGCAAAATTGCGAGTTTCCTCGCAGTACAACCATCACAATCTTTCCATGTGATTTCCTTGAGCGAAAATTCTCTAGTTCAAACTATTGAGCCGGTTGGCAACTCCGATCTCTGGATTAATGGTGGCTTTTTTGCCTTAAAGCAGGAAATTTTTGATTATATTCAGAACGGGGAAGAATTAGTTCTTGAGCCATTTCAGCGCCTAATTCGGAAAGAGCAATTGATTGCCTATCGAAATCCGGGGTTCTGGGCGTGTATGGATACGCTAAAGGAAAAGATGATGTTTGACGAGATGCATGCTAAAGGCAATACTCCATGGTCTGTTTGGGAAACTTCTAAATCTGCAACTGGTGAAATCCTAAAACCTCAACTCTCTGATATGCAGCAAAAGCATCTTTTAGGGGTAAAGAAATGAATCCTGAACCTCACCAGTAGCTGAAGTTCACTAAGCGACGTATACACTGCGTCTTCATCACCAATAATGCCCAGAGCATTTCATCGATGAAGCGCTCTAGTAGTGATTAAAGTAGTGCTTAAAGTCATCGCCAAAGAATCGGTATCTATACATGCTACCGATGTCTGTACTTCCAGAACTTGATATTTCAGAGGTCAGCCATGCCTAAGGTTAGCGTTGTTATTATTAACTATAACTACTCTCAGTATCTAGACGAACGCATTCAGAGTTTCCTAGGCCAAACCTATCGAGACTTTGAATTGCTTATTATTGATAATGGCTCAACGGATAACAGTGTTGATGTAATTCAGCAATACACAAAAGATCCCAGAGTTTCTGTAAAATATTACGATGAAAACGATTCACCCTTGAAACGTTGGAATGAAGGCGTAGAATCTACTCAAGGTGAATATGTGATGATCGCTGCTTCCGATGACAGTTGCGATCCTAGACTCCTGGAGAGGCTTGTTGAAAAACTGGATAATCACCCTTCTGTAGGCTTTGCCTATTCTCAATCTTGGGAAATTGACGATCGGGGCAACAGGCTGTATCTATCCAAACAGTTGATGGATCATCTCCATCCAGGTCTTTGGGATACAGATTTTGTTGCAAGTGGTCGAGAAATGTGCCAGCACATGCTGTTTCTCAATATAATTCGATTCTCTGGGATTGCACGGCGATCTGTTTTTGTCAGCGCTGGTAAGTTTGACACACAATTGCCATACGAAGCGGATTGGCTGCTCTGGTCAAAAATCTTGCTCGTTTCAGATCTCGCCTACGTTGCTGAGCCTTTAACTTTTGGTAGAACACATGCAAATTCACTCGGCAAAGTAGTAAAGAATGCATCAGTCCTTGAAGGAAGACTGATAGTCATTCACTATTTGCTATCTAACATTGAACCACCTGAACACTTCTGGGAAATAGTATATGTCCCAATCATAGCGTATTGGACAAGACTTATGTTATCGGGACAAGTTCCTCTCAACAAAAATCTAAGAATTTATGGTTTATTGAGAGTGATCGATCCTCATGTAAATTATCGGTTGGTTGAGAACCTTTATAGGGTTTCTACGAAAAAACTTGCATTACTCTATAAGATCTTCTCTAAAAAGCAAGAGGTTTCTACTTTAAAATAGTGAGATATACAATGAAAGTCCATGTCTTTTCAATGGCTCATAACGAGTCTCATTTAATTCCCTATTTTGTTCGTCATTATCAGAATTGCTTCCCCAATTGTGATATCACAATACTTGATAATGAGTCCACTGATGACACTGCAACCATTTGTAAAAACTTGGGCTGTGAAGTCATTCCTATTTTTTCAAATGGTTATGTCGATCAACTCCTTTCAGACATGAAGAATGAGCGGTGGAAAAATAGTCAGGCTGACTGGATAATCGCCTGCGATGTAGATGAATTCTTGCAGATTGACCAAGTGGAACTAGAAAGGCTAAATGATTCTGGAGTAACGATTTTACGGACTCAGGGCTTTGATATGGTTGGCAGCAACGGTAACCCTGATAAGATTACAGCCAAGTATCCAAATGATTGGTTTAGCAAGTCTGTATGTTTTAAGCGAACTGAAATCGAAAATATTAACTACACTCCGGGAGCACATCACTGTTATCCAACTGGGCATGTTCAGTGGAGTCCATCAGCTTATGCATTGTTTCACTACAAGTATCTTTCACCAAGCTTAACCTTCGAAAGAATTAAGCTGCGGTGCGATCGCACAAGTGATGATAATCGGAAAAAAGGAATTGCCTACGAGTATTTTGAGTTTAGTGAAATTAAGGTACGCAGAGAATTTGCTCGCGCACGACGGAAAGCCATCGGGTGGAGACTCCTCAGTAAAATTATCCCAAAAGATAAATATATTTTGGGGCATAAATTGATATCAAAAATACCGTAAAGAGGCTCAATGTTAGCTTTCTATAACATCTACTAGATGATTGCGATAAAAACATCTCTATGATTAATCTGTTAAATAATCGTCATCAAAATCCAATTCGCCAACTCCTTTGTCTAGGTGCCCACAGTGATGATGTTGAAATTGGGTGTGGTGGAACAATTCTCAAACTGATTGAAACTTATCCAGATATCAGTATTTATTGGATCGTTTTTGGTGCCGCCGACAAGCGCCAAGAAGAGGCTTTAGCCAGTGCCCATGCTTTTTTAAAAGACGTAGAACACAAAACTATCGTAGTCAAGGGGTTTCGCGATCGCTTCTTTCCGTACATCGGTGCAGACATCAAAAACTTCTTCGATCAGCTCAGTAAAGATGTCCAACCCGATTTGGTTTTGACTCACTATCGCCACGATCTGCATCAAGATCATAGAGTGATCTCTGACTTAACCTGGAACACGTTTCGCAATCACCTAATATTGGAATATGAGATCCCAAAATATGATGGTGATATGGGCATTCCAAATATTTTTGTCCATCTTAACGAGTCAATTTGCCAGAGAAAAATAAATTACTTGATGGAGTACTTTGCTACTCAGTCAAATAAGCATTGGTTTTCCAGCGATACTTTTCTATCAATCCTTAGACTGCGCGGTATCGAGTCAAATGCTCCTGACAAGTATGCAGAGGCATTTTATTGCCGAAAAGCTGTCTTAATTTGATGCACATGTTTGGGGATCCCCAACTAAAGAGTAGTGGTAGCCTATCTCAAAGAATCATAGTCTGTTTTTACGTTAATTAACTCAGAAATTCGGCAAATGCTTGCCAAGGAAGCTAATATGAAAATAGCCTGGGTAACTGCGTACGATGCGCAGGATCTTAACTCTTATGGCACGCGTGGCTATTATGAACCTAAATCTCTCCAGGATCAATCGATCCCAGTTGAATATATTGGGCCTCTCCAAACTCCAAAATTATACCAACCTTTCTTTTATATAAAGCGCCGCCTTCATCATAATCGTTTCATGAAACCAAGTGACAGACGGTGGTACTCTGTTGAAAGATCTCCTCTCATATTGAAAGAATATGCCCGTCAAATCTCCAGAAAACTATCTAAGCTGGGTGATATAGATATAGTATGTAGCGGCCCCACCCCTTGGTCTCAGCCAGTTGCCTACCTCGAATCAGATCTTCCAATTGTGATTTGGACAGATGGTGTCTTTGCCAGTGTAATAGATTTTTACCCTGCATTCTTTAGAAATGTAATATGTCAAGAGAGTATAGAGAATGGAATTGCTAATGAAAGATCGGCACTAAGCCGATGTAAGTTGCTTATTTATGCTTCAGAGTGGGCAGCTCAAAGTGCGATCGCGCATTACCAAATCGATCCTGCAATTATACGAATTGTTCCTTGGGGACCTAATTTTGAGTGTAATAACACTCTAGATGACATCAAAACAATAATAAATGCAAGATCTACTAATTGCTGTAAATTATTGTTTTTTGGGCTTGATTGGTCCAGAAAGCGCGGGGATATTGCGATCCAGGTAGTTAAGCAGCTAAATCAAGCTGGGGTAAACGCGGAACTAACTGTTATTGGCGACTATCCATATCTAGACGAATCTATTCCACATTTTATCAAGTTAACGGCTCCCATCGATAAGACTACTAAAGAAGGATTAGATAGGCTTTTTAAATTACTTGCTGAGTCTCATTTTCTAATTTTACCTACAATAGCTGATGCTAGTCCTTATGCTCTGCCTGAAGCCGGAGCCTTTGGCTTGCCTTGTTTAACTACGGATGTTGGTGGCATTCCTACTATGATTTTGGATGATTTAAATGGTAAGAAATTCCCAGTTAACGCAAGTATTGACGATTACTGTAGTTACATCTCAAATTTATTCGCTAATTACTCTCAATATAAAAAATTATCTTTATCTTCATTCAGCGAATATGAGACACGCCTAAATTGGTCAGTAGCTGGTAAAACAGTCAAAAAGCTATTAACAGATCTAATTTCTTGAAGGAAAGATATCTTCATGGCTCAATCGCCTAACTCAAAGTTAGAACCAAAATCCTGTCTAATCGCTTTATAGTCTGCCAGCAGTTAATTTCTTGTTAATCTTCTTATAACGCTCCCCAGAAATCGGGCAGGAGAATAAAACTATTAAAACACTGGAAAAGTTTAGGGTTAATCTTAATGTCGCCATACTGATTGCACTGAATCTTAACCACGCTTTTGGTAACTGCAATTACATTTTATATTAGCTAACAATACAAGTATGTTCACAACTCAAATGGAACCGCTATAGTGGTTTGCAATTTAATACTCAAATGTCTAAATCTCAATATTTGCTTTCGAGAAAAACTATTGGGCTATTAGGACTTTTTGTTATTGTCCTATGTATTTCCCTTTTAGCAAATAAAATTCCTCGAATCGCAACTAAAATTCTTCACTTACCGAGCGAAATACAAAGAATTGTCAAGTTTAATTTAAGCCCTAATATTGCTGTTACTTCTAGGGATAAAATTTCAATCCAACCCTTAACAGAGATGCGAGCTACTTCGGCAACTGGAGTGTTACGGGTTAATCCAACAAATCCACGCTACTTTACTGATGGTGGAGGTAAAGCTGTTTACCTGACTGGGTCGCACACATGGTCAAATTTGCAGGATAGTGGGGGTTCCCCCTTCCCCCCCAAGTTCGACTATGCTACCTATCTGGGTTTCTTACAGAAAAATAATCATAATTTTTTTCGTTTATGGACTTGGGAGACATCCGGTCCCTGGATACAAACAACCGTTAAAAATTACTGGTTCTATCCAATACCATATCAGCGTATTGGTTCCGATAAAGCGCTAGATGGAGAACCAAAATTTGATTTAACTCAATTTAATCAAGCCTACTTTGATAGGTTGCGCGAACGGGTTAAAGAAGCAGGCAATCGGGGAATTTACGTTTCCGTGATGCTTTTTAATGGTTGGAGTGTAGACAATGGGAAAGGGAATTTCCATAGTAGCAATCCTTGGAGAACACACCCTTTTAATAAAGCAAATAATATTAATGGAATTGATGGTGATTTCAATGGTGATAACAATGGAGAAGAAATTCACACATTGGTTTCACCTGCAGTAACAGCAATACAGGACGCATACGTTCGTAAAGTTATCGACACTGTGAATGATTTCGATAATGTCCTTTATGAGATCAGTAATGAAAGTAATAAGGATTCTCAGGATTGGCAATATCACATGACTACCTATATAAAAAACTATGAGAGAAGAAAACCTAAACAACATCCTGTTGGGATGACTGCATTTGACGAACTTAAGTCTAATTCACCTCTTTTTGATAGTCCCGCTGATTGGATATCTCCTATTGGAGATATTGACGAGCGTCCTGTTGCTAGCGGCAAGAAGGTAATTCTTGCAGATACAGATCATTTATGCGGAATTTGTGGGAATAACCCGCAGTGGGTATGGAAGAGCTTTACAAATGGAGAGAATCCAATTTTTATGGATGCTTATGATAATGCCTTTGTCTTAGGATCAACTTTGATAAATCAAGCACCACCAGATTCACTAAATTATAGTCCGTGGGTCGTGTTACGACGTTATTTAGGATACACTCTAACCTACGCCAATCGGATGAATTTGGCTGCAATGACCCCACAAGGCGATCTGGCATCTACGGGGTATTGTCTAGCTAACCCTGCGTCAAGTGGTGCGGAATATTTAGTTTACGCTCCCTCGGGTGGTAGAACGATCGTCGATCTATCAGCTACTAAGCATGAATTAGTAGCCGAATGGCTGAATCCAAGCACTGGCATAGTTACCAGTGGAATTAAAACGGCTGGAGGCGGCAATCGTTCATTTTTCCCTCCGTTTAGTGGAGAAGCAGTACTTTACATCAAAGATGCTTCCCCTACCTATTCACAGTCCTAGAGAGGGATATACTAATTAGATGAATTATCTATCTAGATTTTTGTATGTTATTCCTGCCCAAAAAGCAAAACTTATACTGATTGTATTTCTTTTTATCACAATCTCTGCATTGGACGCTCTAGGCATTGGTCTCGTCGGTCCATTTATTGCTTTAGCAGTAAAACCAGAAATGATTCAACACAATATCTGGTTATTCAACTTTCAAGAGTATTTGGGATTAAAGAGTGCCAAACATTTTATTGCCTTATTAGGACTATCAATTGTTGTAGTTTTTTACTTTAAATCATTTCTCTACTACCAAATACAGAATTATGTATTGAAGTTCTGCTATACTCAGCAGGTCTTGCTTCGCCTCAGGATGTTGCATACTTATCTATCGCTACCCTATACATTTTATCTAAAAACTAATTCCGCTCATGTAATTCAGAATATCTCCGGCGAGTCTGCAAATTTCACCTATTCGATTGCCATCCCACTTTTGAATTCGATTGCCAATGCTTTTGTTCTCATCGTTCTTTTATTGTTGCTGGTAAAGACAGACTTACTAGCTACAGTCAGTGTTTTAGGGCTTCTTTTAGTAGGCATTGCTCCATTTCACTATTTCAGGCACAAAGTCGCTCGTTGGGGTAAAGAAGGGCTAGAGGCAAATACTGAAACTATCAGGATTGTCAATCATGCAATTGGAGGATTAAAAGCAACAAAACTGATTGGATGCGAAGGCTTTTTTGAAAACCAATTAGTCGCTCAAGCCAATAAGTATGCAAGAGCAGCTAGCCTTTTTCATTCTTTTCAACAGCTCCCTCGAATTGTTATAGAAACTCTTTTAATTACGTTTGTTGTTGGGTTTGTTTCCCTATCTTTAATTTTTGTAGAGAGATCGGAAAACTTAGTTTCGGTTTTGAGTATTTTTGCAGTTGCTTCAATTCGCATAATACCATCAGCTAGCCAGCTTGTAACTTGTATGGGTGTGCTGAGAAATGCAAAGCCTACACTTGATAGACTCTATCTAGATTTGAAGGAATTAGAGAAACCAGATTCTGTGAGATATCTTGCAATGTCCCCTACCTCGACTTCAAGTGACATTTCCAGAAATCATAATATCGATAGCTTGAATATTGATAGAGTAGGAGGGTCTCAAGCTTTCACGGATCGCATAGCCATTGATAGAGTAAATTACTGTTACCCTGAAGCTTCTACAAATGCACTGAAAGATGTTGGCTTGACGATTCGAAAGGGGGAATCGATCGCTTTAATTGGTAAGTCAGGATCTGGCAAAACTACTCTCGTTGATGTTTTCTTAGGGTTATTGATTCCTCAGTCTGGTGATATTCAAGTTGATGGTTTGTCTATATACAACAATCTGCGATCCTGGCAAAATCTGATTGGCTACATACCTCAGTCCATTTTTCTAATGGATGACACTATTGAGAGAAATATTGCATTTGGCTTACCAGACAGTCAAATTGATAAGCAAAAACTCGATCGTGCGGTCAGAATGGCTCAACTCTCAGAGCTAGTAGAACAACTGCCAGATGGTCTGCAAACCTTTGTTGGAGAAAATGGAGTTCGTCTTTCTGGGGGGCAACGTCAAAGGATCGGCATCGCCAGAGCACTTTACCACGATCGCGAAATATTGGTGTTAGACGAGGCAACTTCTGCCTTGGATAATGAAACGGAAAGTTTGATTGGCGATGCACTGCGAGAATTAAGCGGTACTAAAACAACGATCGTGATTGCCCATCGTTTAACAACGGTAGAACATTGCGATCGCATTTATGAAATGAACAGTGGACGCATCGTTAGAAGTGGTAGCTATCAAGAAATTGTCATAGAAGGCCAAAACTACCAGAGTTAATGATACTGTAGCAGTACCTGCGTTCCCTTTTACTAAAACTTTGTGTAGATATTAATTCAAATACTTATTGTTCTATTAAAAGTAATGATGATTGATGCGCGATCGCTACCACCAGATGAAGTACTGGAAACACATGTTTGCATTATTGGGGCTGGGCCAGCAGGCATTACCTTAGCCCGAGAGTTTGCCAACCAGGATTTTCAGGTTTGTTTGCTAGAAAGTGGCGGATTGGAATTCGATCCGGAAGTTCAATCTTTGAGCGCTGGCACTGTAATTGGCGATCCTTATCCCGAGGTCAGTAGTACACGCCTTCGTCAATTTGGCGGTACTTCTCATACTTGGGAAGGGCAGAATGGTTATAAGGAATACGGCTTTCGGTGCTTGCCCCTCGATGAAATTGACTTCGAGCAGCGAGACTGGGTGCCTTATAGTGGCTGGCCTTTTACCAAGGCGCATCTAAATCCATTCTACGAGCGAGCGCATGAGGTTTGCCAAATAGGCCCTTATGCTTACGATCCTGAGGATTGGCAAGATCGACGAGCAAAGCCATTAGCTTTTAAGAGCGATCGCGTTACCACGTCCATGAGCCAATATGCTCCCCGCTATCCCTTTACGGAAGGGTATCGAGAGGAAATTAGGCGATCGCCAAATATCAAAACAATCCTTTATGCCAATGTAGTTGAAATCGTTACCGACGAAACAAGGCAAGCAGTCACGCGCTTGCGTATTGCCTCATTCCCAGATCGACAATTCTGGCTGAACGCCAAGGTATTTATTTTGGCTACAGGGGGACTAGAAAATGCCCGTTTAATGTTGGCTTCTAACCGCCAGCAACCAGCAGGATTGGGCAATCAAAACGATTTAGTGGGTCGATTCTTTATGGATCGCCCCATTTTAAGCTGTACGCTATTTCCGTACAGCCATAAACTACTGGAGCAAACTGCCCTGTACGATATTTATCGAACTAAGGGAGTTCCAGTTATGGCGAGAGTTCATCTCACAGAGGATTTGATGCGCCGCGAACGCCTTTTGAATAACGGTGCTCAAATCTTCCCTCGACCGTTACAACATCAACGGGAGGCTACTCTTGCCCTCCGTTCTCTAGTCTCTGCAATTCGCGAGCGCAAACCGCTTGAGGATTGGTTTAAGCATGTGAGTGTAGCACTGAAGGGCAGTGACTATATTATGGCATCAGGATTCTGGGCAGCAATCCGACAGTTGCCGACACTGCGACGCGGTGCCTGGTCTTACCTACCCTACGAAAAAAGACGGTTTTCTCAGTTTGAGATCTTCTATCAAATCGAACAAACTCCCGATCCTAATAACCGCGTGATGCTAAGTGCAGAGCGCGATCGCTTCGGTCAAAACAAAGTCGAGATTCACTGGCGTTTAAACGAGATAGACATTCAAAATGCCACTCGGGTACAGGAGATTTGGGCAGAAGAGTTTGACAAAGCAGGGCTGGGTGAATTGCAGTTTGCGCGGAAACGAGAAGATTGGAAATTAGAGAAACCTGCGATGCACCACCACATGGGCACCACCCGGATGCACGACAATCCCAAACAGGGAGTAGTTGATGCCAACTGTAAAGTTCATAACATTGCAAATCTATTCATAGCTGGTTGTTCTGTATTCCCCACCGCAGGGTATGCTAACCCCACACTTACAATTATTGCCTTATCTCTGAGACTAGCAGATCGTATCAAAACATTGATGCAATAACGAACTGCTTCTTCGATCCGACTTAACTTAATTGTGTAAACTCTAGCTTTCTAAAGTAAACGATAATGAAGATTGGTATTGTAGGAGCCAACGGATTTGTTGGCAATCGGGCTGTTGAAATACTTCATCTTGAAGGAAACGAAGTGCGCCCGATCGTAAGGTCTGCTGCCAGTATCGATCGCCTGACGCAAAAAAACTTAGACTGTCGCATTGCGGGTGCCTTCGATCGAGCTGCACTAGAAGCAGCATTTAAAGGCTGCGATGTTATAGTACACTCAATTTTAGGCAGTCCTGGATTGATTCGCGGTAGCATTGCCCCTGCCTATGAAGCTGCCCAGCGAGCTGGAGTTCGTCGCATTATCTACTTAAGCTCGATGATCGTCCATCGTTCTGCGCCAGCCGTCGGTACTACCGAAGCCAGCCCCTTTGTGGAAGATCAGCCTTTCCCTGCTCATTCTGCCAAAATCTATGCAGAGCGCAAACTATTGGAATTGCGAAAAAATGGTTCTGTAGAGGTTGTAATCTTTAGACCCGGAATTGTATTTGGACCGCGATCGAGATGGGTCATAGATCTGGCAAATCAACTTTCTCAGGGCACAGCATACTTTATCAATGAAGGTAAAGGCATTTGTAATAGCGTCTACATCGATAATCTCATTCATGCAATTCGATTAGCGATGACGGTGCCAGAAGCGGATGGGGAAGCATTTTTTGTGGGCGATCGCGAGCGTGTTACGTGGTTCGAGTTCTATCGTCCTTTTGCCGAAGCTTTTGGAGTCGATCCAACGCAAATTCCGCATCTGAATGCCCCTGAGTTTAACCATAGCTGGAAGCAACAAGTTAAGGATACACTTTGGAACTCACAAGTTGTGCAAAAAGTTTTAGCAGCAGTATCTGACGATCTGAAGCAAAAAATTAAGTCTGCAATTCCAAAACGGAATAAACGGACAATAGAGATAGAGCCATTTCAGCAAGCTGAGACTAAACCACAACCTGTAGTAACTGAAATGATGGCTGAATTACAACAGTCTCAGTACAAACTTCCCTTTAGCAAGGCAGAAAAAATATTAGGCTATGAACCCATCATTTCCTTCGACGAAGGTTGCCGTCGCTCTATAAAGTGGTTGGCAGAGACCAAACAATTCCATCAACTACTAAAGCTAGTTGAGATCGATTAATACTAGACCTCCTCTATAAAATAAAGGGGATATCATCATGACACTCAAAGTTGCAATTGCTGGGGCAGGACATATTGCTAACGTTCATGCCAAGGCTGTTACCAATCAGGGATGTGAAGTGGTAGCATTGATTGAAAAATTTCCAGACAAAGCTGCCGCTTTTGCCCAAAAGTTCCACATAAGACACCAATATTCCACATTAGAAGCAGCACTAGCTGAGGCAAAGTTTGACGCTTTAGTTATTGGTACCCCTAATTTCTTGCACGCTTCACAGGCGATCGCTGCTCTCAATGCTGGAGTGCCAGTGATGGTCGAAAAGCCAATGGCAATGAACGCTATTGAGGGCGAGCAAATGTTAGCGGCAAGCCTGAAATCAGGCACGGTGCTGATGGTAGCGCACTGCTGGCGCTTTGATGAAGAGGTACTATGGCTCAGAGCGCAGACTGATAAATTGGGTAAGATCGTCCGTACGAAGAGTTACGGCGTGCATACCCACTGGGGGCCAGGCGGTTGGTTCGTCCAGAAAGAATTTGCTGGGGGTGGTGCAATCGCGGATATAGGTATCCACGCACTCGATACAGCACGTTTCTTGCTCGGCGACCCGCAGCCTGTAAGCGTGTTTGCCCAGATTGGCACGCATTACCAGGATTTCGACGTGGACGACACTGGTCTTATCATCGTCAATTGGGATAGCGGTGCCACTTCGTATATCGAATCAGGCTGGTGGCAGCCTTATGCCGATGGGCCACAAGCCAGTACGCAGCTCTATGGAACGCAGGGTTTTGGCCAGCTCTTTCCCACTCGGTTGCTGCTTCCCAACCCGAAACCACAAAAAAGTTTTACTCAATTCCTTCCCAGTCGCCTGCGGTCGAGGCTAAGGAGTAAAGAAGTAGTGGAGGTTAAATCTGGTTTTCAGTTCCCACGCAAAGCACATTATCCACAGTCTATGTACGATCGACAGATGGCACATTTTTTTAAATGCATTCAAGCCAATTGCAATCCTATCTCCGAAGCAGTAGGCGGAGCAATTAACATGAAGGTTATTGATGCAGCTTATGAGAGCGCAAAAACGGGGAAAGCGATCGAGCTTTCTAGAATTGCACAGAGTAATTTTGAAAAATTATCGAACAGGATGTAATGGGACAGTTTATTCACTTCTTTCTCACCAAATTCAATGTCAGAAGTTTCCCGGAGCTGAAACCTGGCTGCGATCCTATCTGGCTTAATAGAAGGTTTGAACTGTTTGACAAGTTCTGCTTTCCATCCGTCCGCAGCCAGTCCAATCAAAATTTCAAGTGGTTGGTTTTCTTTGACATTGACACACCAGAGCCTTTTAAACAAAAAATATCAGAATACGTTCAAACATGGGGAAATTTTGTGCCAGTCTATCTTGACTGCCCATTACCCTATGGGGAATTTCCTGACGAGGTGAGGAAGGTAGTCAGTCAATACATTCCTGCTGATTGTGAATACCTGATTACAACCTGGCTTGATAACGACGATGCTATCCATAAAGATTACGTCCAAATGATTCAGGACAATTTCGATTGCCAGGATGGAGAAACTTTGAATTTCTTCTTTGGTTACCAGTTAGCTGAAGGCAGGCTTTACTTTGATTTTGAGCTTGCCAACCACTTCATTAGTTTAATTGAAAAATATAACCCGGAATCATTTAATACTTGCCTTTGCAGACCGCACAAGGAGCTATATAGGGTATGCAAATCTGCTAAGAAGATATTTTGCAAGCCAGTTTGGGTTGAAGTTGTCCATAACTCCAACTATATGAATGTTTATCGCAAAGGTTTTCGCGTACCACCTGGAGACATTTTAGATGAATTTTCGATTAAGGTAGAGAAGAAGAACGATCGCGCAATTCCATTTCTGCTCGAACAAGCTAAAATTGCAGTTTTCTTCCCCTACTACTTCCTTAGAAAGGTCTTTCTAAGAGTCAAGCACAAACAGCTTGAGGAGTTGACTATGAGTCGCTTCGAATTTAAGAACTATTGATACTTAAAATTAACAGGAATTCTACCTATGAAAATTCTCATTACTGGTGGAGCTGGCTTTATCGGCAAGTGGTTGATTGAGAAGATACCACCTGAAGTTGAGATTGTTGTCATAGACTCTCTAGACAAGCAAGTTCACCGCAAGTCTCAGGATTTTGCACCAGAGTTAATAGCACGTGCTAAATGCATTAAAGCCGACGTTCAAGAGATCGCCGATTACCGAGAGAGCGTAGAAGGGACGGATGTAATCGTTCATTTGGCAGCTCAAACTGGAACAGGTCAGTCAATGTATGAAATCAGCCGTTACGTGCAGGACAATGCAAATGGTACGGCAAAGTTACTTGAGTTGATTTCAGCGCTCGATCGCAAACCTCGTCGCATAGTCTTGTCTTCCAGTCGAGCAGTTTATGGTGATGGGGCTTATACCAACGGACAGAACGTCCTTTACCCCAAAGGGCGATCGCTAGAAAATTTACAACGAGGAATTTGGGAGGTTTGTGGCTCTGAAGGTGAAATATTAACGCCGTTGCCTATGCAGGAAACCCATCTCACCAAACCGACTTCTGTCTATGGCTTAACCAAACTATGGCAAGAGCAGTTACTAGAAAATTACTGCGAGAGCCAAGCGATCGATCTAGTGACGCTCCGTTTTCAGAATGTTTATGGCCCGAAGCAAGAACTAGGAAACCCATACACTGGGATTATTGGCATTTTCACCAATGCGATCTCGCAAGGCAGTCCGTTAGAAATTTTTGAAGATGGGCTGGTAACAAGAGATTTTGTATTCATCGGCGATGTTGCTGATGCTGTAATTAAATGTGTCGCTGACACAAGACCGCTGACCACTACTATTAATGTAGGTAGCGGTCGAGCTGTTACTCTGATCGAAGTAGTAGAAACCATCGCCCAGCTTTTGCATAAAAAAGCAGACTTTAGTGTCTCAGGGCGTTTCCGTGTAGGGGATGTTCGCCATGCTGTTGCTGACATGAATCACTATGAAACCATATTTGGGAAATGGCAACCCACATCTCTCAAAGCTGGACTAGCTCAATATCTTGAGTGGTATTTACATCAGGAGCCTCTTAACCCAAGTACTTTACAAGCATCATTAAAAGAAATGGAGCAGAAAGGTTTGTTATTAGCTAAACATACTTAGGCTCTGAAAAAGATGAAAGTTTTACACCTGAGTACTTCTGATGTTGACAACGGGGGGGCAAGAGCAGCTTACAGGTTACATCAAGGTCTACAATTGCTTGGCTGTTCTTCGCAAATGTTAGTGCGAGCTAAGTTCAGCCACGAAAATACGGTTATTGCCGAAAAGTCTTTACTAACCAAGCTAGCCCCCCCCATTTCTAGCTTTCCTCTGCGGATTTACCCCCAGCGTAATTCTGCCATGTTCTCGCCACAGTGGTTTCCTGATGTACTAGAAAGAAGAGTCAAGCAACTCAATCCAGACATCATCAACCTTCATTGGGTTTGTAATGGGTATCTGCAAATTGAAACGCTTCCGAAATTTAGCAAACCTTTAGTATGGACCCTTCACGATATGTGGCCCTTTACTGGAGGGTGTGACTATATCAGAGATTGCGAAAATTTTAAGGAATCTTGTGGAAATTGCCCGCAGCTACTAAGCAGATCGCCATGGGATCTTTCCCGTTGGGTATGGCAGCGAAAACATAAATCTTGGAAAAATGTAAACCTGACTGTTGTTGCAACTTCCTCATGGATGGCAGATTGCGCTCGATCGAGCTCGCTGTTCCAACATCTACGCATAGAAACAATTCCCCTTGGTCTTGATACGGAAAAATATAGGCTGATCGACAAACAGGTAGCCCGCAACTTACTAAATCTGCCTCAAGATAAACAACTCGTGCTTTTCGGTGCAGTTAACGCCACCTCAGATCGAAGAAAAGGATTTCAGCTATTGCTGCCAGCTCTACAGCAACTTAGCAGTAGTGGATGGCAAGATCGTCTAGAACTAGTTGTTTTTGGTTCGTCAACGCCAGAACAATCGATTGATTTGGGTTTCAATACTCACTATCTGGGATTCGTACATGATGACATCGCGTTGGCATTAATCTATGCAGCAGCAGATGTAGCGATCGTGCCATCAATTCAGGAGGCATTTGGACAAACTGCTTCTGAGTCTCTCTCCTGTGGTACCCCTGTTGTTGCTTTTAATACAACTGGACTGAAAGATATTGTCGATCACAAAAAGAATGGGTATCTTGCCACCCCTTTTGAAATTGAAGATCTGGCTAAAGGAATTGTTTGGGTTCTGGAAGACGTAGAACGCCATCAAAAATTGCAGGACTCTGCCCGGGAGACAGGTTTACGGGACTTTGCTTCTAAAATTCAAGCTCGCCGCTATCTAACCTTATACGAAGAGATTTTAGGCGGCAGTAAACCAGGACGTACATAAGTACAGAGAAATATTGCTAGCTAAGTTTATGAAGTTAAATTCTCTACGATCGCATTTAAAGGCACTGCGGCCAAGACAATGGACAAAAAATTTAGTTGTATTTGCTGCACCTCTGTTTGCTTTTGAAATTTCAACTAAATCACTATTTGGAGGCTTATTGGCATTCTGCCTTTTTTGCGCAGCTTCTAGTAGTTTTTACCTGCTTAACGATATTTTTGATGTCAAATCCGATCGCCAGCACCCGGTTAAATGTAAACGCCCAATAGCATCTGGTGCCGTAGCAATTCCAACTGCGATCGCCATGGCAGCGATCCTCTTAATAACTGCACTGGCTATAGGTTGGTGGAATTCAACAGGTTTAGGGTTAGCAATTCTTTGTTATGCCCTTTTGCAGGTTGCCTATAACCTCCGGCTCAAACATACAGTAATTTTGGATGTTATCGCGATCTCAAGTGGATTTATTCTCAGAGCATTTGCGGGTGCTGCCGCTACCGATATTGTACTGTCTTCTTGGTTCCTGCTCTGTACTGCCATGCTAGCTCTATTTTTAGGAATTGAGAAGCGAAAAGCAGAGCTGAGACTTTCAGAGCTAAGAGGCGGTAAATCTCGTTCAGTTCTCCATCGTTATTCTCTTCCCTTGCTAAGCAGAATGGAAAGTGTCGTAACCAATGGCACGATTATTACCTATGCACTGTGGAGTTCTGGCCCCTTGGTGCGAGGTGCCTCTACAGCTTGGATGATGTTGACATTACCTTTTGTGTTGTATGGAGTCTTTCGCTATCAATTGCTAAGCGATCCCCAGGAGATCGCTCGCCGTAACAATGAGAGTGAAAGTGGAGGACAAACTGAGCGCCCAGAAGAAGTTCTACTGGGTGATAAGCCATTATTGCTAACCGTAATGGCTTGGGTAGCAACAACGTTTAGTATTTTATTTTTAAAACGATATGGATATATATCCTGAATATTTTCTGACAGCCAGAGTGATAGCAATCTGCAGGCTGTTTAAGAGACAATACTTTGAGGTGTATGCCAACTTACCTTTTGTGAAGAGTAAATGTTAAATAGTTTAACTATCATCCTCAAAAAACTCCTGTTCTTTATTCCACAATTCTCATTACGGCAATCAAGTGAGAGAATTCAAAAGAGGCAAGCGGCATATCTTCCAAGTCAGGCAGATATATTAGCTTCTATCGATCTGAGTTGCTTAATATCATTTGGAATTTGTGGGGTTATTCTCGACCTGGATAATACCATTGTCTCTGAAGACGATCGCTACCTGTCTCCCAATGCCGAAATTTGGATCGAGCAAGCCAAGGGTAACAACATCAAATTTTTTTTGTTGTCGAATGGTAAGAAGCGTTATCGTGTCGAATATTGGTCGGCACGTTTGGATATACCAGCGATCAGCCCAGCTAGAAAACCGTTCCCTAAAGCATTTCGAAGAGCTATAAAGCATATGCAGCTTCAACCCAAACAGGTTGCTGTAATTGGAGATAGCCGCCATACTGACGTTTTGGGGGCATGGCTGGCGGGGTGTACGAGCATTCAAGTTGCGTCCCTACCCCATCCACCTCGTTGGTGGGAAAAACTGCTAGGAAAATACGTGCAAAAACCTTATCCTAAAGGTCTTAGTCTTTGGAATTTTTAACCATTTGACTCCTACAAGCGAAATTGAGTTTTCTCATGCCAAGTTATCTTTTACCGAGTTTACTGATTCTGATCACCGTTGGGTTAAATACTTTAGCACAATATCTGCTAAAACTCGGCTCTGGTCAAAATCTCCTGAACCTCTACTTAGTGGGGGGACTTTTTGCTTATGGATTAAGCACAATTTTCTATATCCTGGTTTTGGGTAAATTAAATTTATCTGTTGCCTATCCTATTGCAATTGGGTTGACTGTTACGTGCACCACCATTACTGGTGCAACTCTTCTAGGAGAAAAGGTAACTACTGTACAATGGTTTGGCATAGGGTTGATGTTAAGTGGGATTTCTGCAATCGCTTCTGGAGTCAAACAATAATTAACTTGCTACTCTCGATTAATTTGTGCAACAGCAGAAATAGCAATTATTGATTATGATCGATCCTTTAGCTCAGCACGAATCGCAAGAAGAGAAACAATTAAAATTACCCCTAAAACAAACATCAAAATTTCATGGGTTTGATTTTTTGCGTGCCATTTTTTCAGTTGCAATAGTAGCAGATCACGCTGGTCTTTTTACTTTAGCAACTGTGCAAGGAGTAGATACGCTAACGAACCTGCTATATGGCAATTTTAGTTATCTTGCCGTTCCAACTTTTTTTCAAATTTCTCTCTTTTTGTTTTATTTCAAAAGTAAAAAAGTAGAGTTTCGTAGATTTTTTCAAAAAAGAATTATTAGACTGATCTCTCTTTATCTTTTTTGGGTTAGTCTTTTTGTATTGCTGAGGTTTTTATTTAAAGGAGGAAATGCTGGAACTGCTCAATTTGCACCTATATCAGTAAGGGGATGGATAGAATTTATTGTAAGTGGTTGTAATTCCCCATTTTACTTCTTTTTTTCACTAATTTTCACAACCATTCTCGCAGCTCTTATAGCTTTATTTTTTAAAGCCTCGGAAAATAATTCAATAAGAGTGATTTACTTTTTGTTTGTTATCTCTTGTATTCTAATATTTCTCTTTTCGATATTCGATCCAATTATTAGTAATAGTTATATTGGCGATCGAGAATCATCGCTTGTACAGACAATATCCGGTATTGCTCAGTGGGATTATAATCCCCTCAATTTCCTACCCTATGTTTTTAGCGCTGCTATTGTTGTACATGAGTTGGATCGGGGCAAGCTTGAAGAAATAACTCCACTATTCCAACTGAAACTATGGAGTTTATTAACCTTATTTTTAATATTTACTTTGTTAGAGTGGATACTACTTGCAAGTTTAGTTCACTATTCCAGACTGTCGCTTGTTTTTGGTTCTTGGCTCCTCTTGTACCTTGCCTTGCTAACAACTAGGCAAGTCCCTTGTGTTGTTAAACTAATCTCAGACTGTTCTTTGGGACTCTACGCACTTCATTTATTTTTTACACATATTCTCTTTGCGGAGAATACAAGCTTTCTGCACGCACTTAGCGCTCTAGTCCCCGGTCTAGATATATTAGTCGAGTTCTTACTGGCTTTAATCGGTTCGATTGCCCTAACACTTCTTCTAAAGAAGATCGAAGGTTTGAAAAATTTTGTTTAAAGTATTAAGTAGTTAAAATTTTAGGGCTTAGGAGTAGTTACTGCGTCACTGCGATTGAATAACTGAAATATTAAATATAATGAACCCTCGATTAATTCTAAAATCTATAATATGGTGCTATCAAAAGTATAGATTAGGTGCAATTGGACAAAAAACCAATGTGAGTGTTTTTGCCGACTTTCTTGGCGACAGAAAAAAAATATTTTTGGGGCAAGAGATCACAATATGTAAGTATGCCACTTTGGAAGTCGATCCGTCGGATACCGATCGCTCGAAGATTATTATTGGCGATCGCACGCTAATTAGTTCATTTGCAATTCTTCGTACCTATGGCGGCACGATTAAAATCGGAAGCTCATCTTTTGTGAATTCCTTCTCGGTGCTCTATGGACATGGAGATCTCACAATTGGCAACGGTTGTTTGATCGGGCCGCAAGTAACAATCGTTCCAGTCAACTATGGTTTTCAAGACCGCAATATCCCGTTTAGGGAACAAATTCCCAGCTTAAAAGGAATTGTAATTGAAGATGATGTATGGATTGGCGCAGGAGTAACAATTTTAGATGGGTGCATAGTTGGAAAAGGTTCTGTTATTGGCGCGGGAGCAGTAGTAACTAAAAGTGTGGAACCTTACTCAATAGTTGCTGGCGTTCCAGCCAAGAAAATCGGGAGCCGAGAGTAAACAAGATCGGGTGAAGATGAACGGGATAAACGGAAAAGTAATGAATTTAAAGTTAGTGACTTTACCACTGGTAAAGCATATTCGCCAGTATCGGATCGATATTGCGATCGCTATAAGTTTGTCGATTGCGATCGCAATTGCCACCTATTTCGGTACCTATGCAATTCCTGACCCCATTTTTACCGATTTTTACGCTCAAGATGTCTGGTTCGGCAGCGATATTCCCACTGTGTTTGGGAATATCACTAGTGTAAACAGCGATTTTGGCCGCAATAACAAGCATCCCCTGTTTCCTCTGCTAGTCTTTCCATTAGTCTTTGCCGTAAGTAAGCTTTTTCACCTCGAGCCGCTCTCAGCAGCGAGAATTGTAGCGGTTGGTGTGTCCGTGCTGTGGGTTAGCTCGCTCTATGCTCTATTCAGAGTTATGGGCTGCTATCGACTCGATGCCACTTTATTTAGTCTCGTAGGTGCAGTCAGTGCGGCAGGAATTTTTTGGCTCGTCATTCCCGAATCGTTTTCCTTTGGCTCTCTAACTATTATCCTGGGCTTAGTATTTGTTGCTTTAACCCAATTTCGTTCGCTGTCTACTGCTTGGTACGTTGCAGTCAATGTCCTCACGGTTAGCATTACGATCACAAATTGGATGGTTGGGATTCTCGCTACGTTTGCAAATCATCGCTGGCGCAAAATGCTTCAGATCCTGGCTATTTCTTTACTAGTAGCAACAGGGCTATGGATTTTGCAACGGATTGTCTTTACCAATTCTGGCTTTCCTTTCCAGCCTGGAACTTTTATTGGGGAAAAGAAATTCATCTCTACTCCTGGTAAGGGTGGCATTCTGGCAGTCATGAGTGCGATCTTTTTCCAAACTATGGTCATGCCAGCCACCCAGATTGTGGACTTTCCCATTCGCCCCGATTGGATAAAGTTTGATGTTAATACCCTGGCTCCGGCATCGGGAAGTTGGTGGGGGGCGATCGCCGTGTTTAGCTGGACGGCGTTACTTGGCTTGGGCGTGTGGGGCTTCTTTACGACCAAACAGCAACCTAAACTACGCCTGGTTCTAGGATTGACCCTCATTGCCCAGGTTCTTATGCATAGCATCTATGGTGTGGAAGAAACATTCCTCTATTCTCTCCACTTCATTCCTCTGTTGCTTACCCTAGCAGCATTTGGTCTGTTTACTCGCCTTCGTTTACTCAGTCTTCTCCTGGTTGCCACCTTGATCGTTAGTGCCGGGATGAATAACCGATCGCAGTTTAGTGCGGCTGCCGCTACCCTCTGGGATTACGGTACTCCCCAGCAGCAAGTCAAAGCCCAAATGAAATTGCGATCGTCCGATCCCTGGCCGCGCGGTGCAGGACATGTAGTGTTGGCACAGCCCGGCAGCACTCCAGAGCATAAGGCTTTCCACGAACCAGGTGGTAGTTTTAGCCCACAACCAGGTAGTTTCGGCGTTTCAATCTGGGTGGTTGACCCTCAAGGTAATCTCAAAGCCACTAGCGACAGTATTCCTCTCAGCGAAATCCAACAGCAATTCACCGACCTTTCTGCCCAGAACGTTCCGGGGATCTTAACTAAAACCAAATATTACGAAGCATCTTGGTCGGCACCGCGATTGGGTAATTGGCTGCTTAACCTTAAATCGCTAGCTGGTAATCAAGATCGGTTAGTCGTTGCAATCCGCAGCGTTGGACCAGCGGGTGGAGCAATTCCATCCCTTGATTGGGATGGCAATCGCCTCTCAATCGGCGATCGCTGGATCGTCAACGATATAACCAAGCAGGCAAAGGTTTATTTAGGTAGCGAAAATACAGCGGGTTGGAGCCGCGAGCAATCCTCCCGTTCTCGCTGGGAAGACCCATATGGATGGGGGTACGCTCGCATTGAGCTTAACCCTGGAGAAAGTAGTAACCTTCTGATTAGCGATCGTCGGACTAGTCCAGACACGACATCACCAGTGACTGGGGTGACATCCAGTTTAAGCCTGGAATTGCCAGATGTACAATTTACCGATAGCCTAAAGGCTCAGGTCAGCCATCTGATGATGGGGCTTGCAGGTAACCGCACGTACCCCAGCGATCCTATTAGTTATCCCCTACCTCGATTCCGCGATGGAGCTTACCAAATGGTGGCTCTAGCTCGAGCTGGAAAAGTTGAGCTTGCCAAGCAGCTATCTTCCTACTTTGCCGAAAATGATTTCTTCAACGGCAACCTACCAGAAACAGATATCCCAGCCTTGGGGATTTGGGCACTTGAAGAGGTAGCGATCGCGATCGAGCAACCGGACTACGATCGCTGGCTCTGGCCGCATGTACAACGTAAAGCTAAATTAATCGAGGATATGCTGTCGAGTAATCGACCAGGCTACCCTGTCTTAATGAACGCCAAATCTCCACTCGCGGAAAATCCCGATCTTGTCAGAGTCGATCTGATAGCGGGTAAGATGGAGAGCGTACCTGGTGCCATCAGCCTCGACCCTGCTGCCAATGCCATGAGCTATCGCGCCTTGCTCGATGCGGCAGATCTTGCCGATCGCATGAAACAGCCCGATGATGCCAAGCGCTGGCGATCGCGAGCAGAGCAATTAAAATCTGCGTGGCAAAAAGCCAATCAAACTGGCACTGCCGACCTGACAAATAGTCTCTGGCCGAGTGGAATTGCGGAAGGCGATCGCGCCACTCTAACCCAGAAATTCCAAGAACGTTGGGAAGCATCCCGAGATGCTACGGGAACTTTTCGCCAAAATCCGCCTTCCATGCAGGCTCAACTCTCAGAGGCGCATCAATGGTTGTTGCTGGGCAGGCCAGAACGATTATGGGTAAGCCTCAAGTCCGCTTGGCACAATCAGGCATCACCAGGTTTATATACCTGGTGGGGCGATCCCGATGGGCTGGGAAAAGAGATATTGCCCAAGAGCTTTTCGCAATGGCAGCGCTTGCGGGGATGGAGCGATCGAAGCGATCTGACACCTCATTATTGGACAACAGCAGAGATGTTGCTGCTGCAGCTAGATATGTTGGCTTATGTCGATCGTTCAACGAGTTCGCCGACTTTGATCCTTGGAGCAGGCATTCTACCAGTATGGCTAAAACAGCCCATAAGTGTCAAAGGTCAATTGGTTGAGGGCAATTTAGTTAATTGGGCTTGGGACGGAAAGCAAGTGACAGTACAAATTAAAGGTAAACCGATGAAGGTAAAAGCTGGTAATGGGTTTCCTGCCGGGACACAAGTAAAAGTGGAACATTTACCCAAAAAACTTCCTCAACCAACATGAAAACCAAGGTGATTAAGGATCTGTTTGACAAACGCTATCCTCAGAGCCTGCTTGTGCGCTAGCTTGAGAATAGGCCACTGTTGGCTGCGGCAGGTAAACTGGTTGTAGAGCTTCTGAGCTACTAAAAGATAGACAGATAAATGAGTATTGCATCAAAATCAACATCTAAGTCAAAAGGAAGTGTTAACAACGTAAACTTGACCCTACTTGGAGTCGGTACTGCTCTCTTTCCTAGAGTGCTTACCGCACTAAAGATACCTTCTTTAATTAACTTTCTGCACTTTGCCGCAGTTCCATTCGCCTGTGGGTCGGTATTGCTTAAGTCTCGTATTACAGATCCAAAGCAGCGTGCCATTTCAGAAAATCTTTTATTCAGTTTATTTCTTTTTTTAATAGTTGTCTTTGCCAGTACTCTCCTAAATGAAGCTGGAATTATTAATGGAGTTTTGGACTACTTATTACTAACAGAACCATTTATTTTGATTCTCACGATTGTCAGCATTCCCATGACGCCTGAAAGCTACCAACGCTTTCGGGATTGGGTTTTGCAAGCTGCTCTAATCAACATGCTGTTTGCTTATGTCCAGAAATATGTATTTCGAATGGATAAACTGATTGGTCTTGAAGATAATATTAAGGGAATTTTTATAGGACAGGGGGCAGGACATGTCATTGGTGGTTCTGTAGCAATGACTTTTGCAGCTTATTACTTTGTCAGTGCGAAGAACAAACCTCTCTGGTTTCGCATTGTCATTCTTTTGGCTTGCCTCAACCAACTTATTATTTCAGATACTAAACAGGTGTTAATATCATTTGGTTTGGGCTATGTACTCCTGTATTTTCTCAATCTCAAGGATATAGTGAAAGCTCTAACATATTTGATCCTTGGAGCTGTCTTTTTTAGTATCTTCTACTGGGCTATCTATAATATTGAATATCTATCAAGCTATACAGTTTGGATTAGACCAGAACTCTATGGATCGGATGGAGAAGCAACCCAATTAAAATTCGCAACTTTTCGCATTGTCCCTCAATATTTTCATTCTCCTCTCAACTGGTGGCTTGGCTTGGGACCCGGTCACACCGTTGGGCGATTGGGAGGATGGATGTTGGAGACTTACTGGAATTTATTGGCACCCCTAGGAGCCACCATACATCCTGCTAGTAAAGCGATTTGGGTCGCGGTAAGTAAAAGTTGGTTGGGCGATCAATCCAGCATGTTTTCCCCTCTATTTGGTTGGGCAGGCATCTGGGGAGATTTAGGCCCACTGGGGTTAATAGCCTACTTTTATATGGCGTTTGTAGTCTGGCGTTTTGTTTGCGTGACCGACATGTCTAAATACCTCATGTTAACGGTATTTGCCTTTGGTCTGATCTTCTCCCAACTTGAGGAGCCGGGGTATACCCTTTTTGTCGCTAGCATGATTGGGTTAGGCTGGCAGGATAGTAGAATTGCTGAGGAAACCAAGCTTGCACCTAATGTTTAGCACTTTTTGACTTCGAGGACTTATTGATAAAACTGGGTTGGTAATTCAGGGTAAGTTAAAAGTGTGAAGGATTCTTAACACAATAGCCGTAATGACAATTTGCACGATCACCTGAATGGGGGACTGCTCGTTTCCACCTCCTTCGCCCCCTCCTGTTTGAGCCAATGCAGGGTAAGAAATACTCAGAAACAGCATAAACGCAAGCAAAAATTTGAATCTAGAATACATCAAACTCAAAAGTTATTGATTACTAAACGATGCTAAACCTAATAAGGATGCTGCCATCTAATTCATGATGTGTCAAGAGTTGAGAATGTGCGATCGATAATTTCAAATGCGAATATTCTATGGGGGTTCAGTTTTGATACAGTTAAAACTAGTAAGGTGGTAAAGGCATGTCTGAAATCAGTCCCCGCGTTGCTTTTTTTATTGGCTCTTTTGGTGGCGGTGGAATTGAGCGTATTACTGCTCGTCTTGCCCATAATTTTGTGAAGTTAGGCATAAAAATTGATTTAATCCTTAATCGGAGCGAAAGCCCTCATCTATGGAGAATGCCAACAGAAACGCGGGTTATCGATCTTAAAACTCCTAATTTATACATGAGTTTACCTGGACTAGTTCGATACATAAAACAAGAGCGACCGACTGCTTTACTAGCAGCCGATCATTACTTGAATGAGATTGCCCTGCTGGCAAAACGCATTTCTGGAGTGCCGTTGCAGTTAGTTGTAGCCGAACACAACCAACTTTCCAAAACAGCTCGAAATGCAACCACATGGAAAGGACGATTAGCTCCCGTGTTTGCACGGTTGTTGTATCCCTGGGCTGATGGAATAGTAGCTGTTTCTCAAGGAGTTGCCAAAGATCTTGCTAGTACGGCTGCTATACCTTTAGAAAGCATTCACACGATCTACAACCCAGTCATTAATTCTGAAATGTTGGCAAATGCAAAAGAGTCCGTAGAACACCCCTGGTTTAAGTCAAAAGAGATACCAGTTATCTTAGGTGTTGGCAAGCTGGAACAGCAAAAAGATTTTCCTAACCTGATTCATGCTTTTGCCAGAGTACGTCAACTTAAGCGCGCACGCCTCGTCATCCTGGGTTGGGGACCAGATCGCCCAGAACTAGAATCACTAATCAAAAAGTTGGATTTGCAAGATGATATAGATCTCCCAGGATATATACAAAATCCTTATGCTTACATGGCGCGATCTTCAGTATTCGTACTATCATCAGCTTGGGAGGGGTTGCCCACAGTCTTGATCGAGGCAATGGCGTTAGGTACACCTGTGGTATCTACCGATTGCGAGAGTGGCCCCTCTGAGATCCTGGCAAATGGCGAGTATGGCTATTTGACTCCGGTGGGTGACAGTGAAGCTCTTGCAGATTCAATTTTAAAAGTTCTATCAGGTAATCTAAAGTCAATTGCTCCAAACTGGCTCGACCAATTTGGTCTAGAGGTTGCCACTCAAAGATATCTCGATGTGTTAGGGATTACTACCACTTGTCCAGCTATCAATTGCTGATATTAAAGAACCTTAGACGATATCTCAAATGATGCGTTTATTTTTTCCAATATAAAATATATTGCGCTAAAATTAAAAATATAGTATCGGAGTTTAGTTTATGTTACTCACAAAACTTTCTATTAGTGAAAAACTCGCTATCAAAGAATACTACGATTCCTACGGTTATGTGATTATTGAGAATCTGTTGAGTCAATCTAAAATTGAGGAATTCCTCATCTCTTACGAAATAGTCAAGCACTCAAGTTCCTTTGTATTTTTTAGTCAGGATACGCATCTTCCGAGCCGACCAAGACTAACTCCAGAAGGTTTCATTGAAAATTCGATGTTAAATCCTGCAAGTTTAAAACTTTGGAAACAGTTTTCGCAATCTGTGGAAGAATGTCTGGTAGATGAGGGTATCACTACAGCACTTAGCATTCTTTCAGGAGTATCTAAGCATGTAATGATGCAAAATATGTTTTTTGATAAGTCAACAGGAACAATCGAACATCAAGATCACTACTATCTAGACTCGGATCCACCAGGTAGAATGATAGCTGTTTGGTATGCTTTAGAGGATATCCACAAAGATGCTGGTTGCTTTTTTGTGCTACCTGGTAGCCATAAGGGTAAAGTAGTACAGAGAAAGAGTGCATCAAACTTTTCAGATCACGATGCCTTTGTAAAAGAAATTGCACATTTGATTAATGAGGGCAAATATGAATATCGCAGTTTTCCCCTAAAAAAAGGGGACGTACTTTTCTGGCACCCATACACCATTCATGGAGCATATAACAATCGCGATCCGCGTTTCAGTCGCAAGTCGCTAACTGCTCACTATTATCCAGCTAATTTGAATCCCCTTTATGCAGGTACAATCCCAACCGTTAGAAAAACATCTAATTCAAACATTTCAATCTTGGGTAGCGAACGAGAATGCTATGTGTCCAATGTCATGCACTACGTAAGATATATAGCAAATTATATAAGAGGTAGGGGTCCTGATTATGATATGCGCAGGAATAGCTATGAATAAATATGGGAACTACTTTAAACTTGATAGTAATTGAGAGACCTTTAGCAAATAGCTCCCATAAGTTGAGGTAAGTTTAGTGTGAAGTTAGCCATTTTGTTTTGGTTTTATAAAGAGCCAGATATTTGTAAGAATCGTCTGGAACTCCTGCGTCAACATAATCCTACAATTCCTATTTATGGTGTTTATGGAGGCGATCCATCTGCTGCGGACCAATACAAACTTCAATTAGATCGATACCTCGACGACTTTTATGCATTTACTGAGGATAAGGATTCTCTTTGGAAGTGGCTTCAAGGAGATCTAATGTTAGCACATTGGTATCGAGAGCGTGGTAACCACCTATCTTGGGATACGGTGGTGGTCATTCAGTGGGATATGCTGGTTTTCGGTGCTATTGACCAACTTTTTGCTATGCTCAAGCCAGATCAGATCTTGCTATCAGGACTTAGACCGATCGCGGAAGTTGAGAATGACTGGATGTGGGTAACCCCAAAAATTCCAGCTAATAGAAATCAATATATGAAATTTTTAGAGTACGTCGGCAAGAAATATAGCTATCGCCAAGATCCCATGGGGTGTATTTTTATTGTTGCATGCATGCCAAGGATTTTTCTGGAGGCTTATTCAAAGATAGAGCAGCCAGAGCTAGGATTTCTCGAATATAGAATTCCAATATACGCTCAGATATTTGACATTCCCTTTTGCGAGAATCATCCTTTTGAAGCTTGGTGGGTAGATGGCGATCCAAAATTTCACGCTCGAAATTCGATTCAGCGAGCTATTAACTTATTGCACCTCAGGTTAAATCCTAATTCACTGAATCCGACTCGCAGTGACATTTCTTTAATCCCGATATGCAGGCATTTGAGCCATAAGAAAGGTTCTAGAATTTTCCATCCTTATCAATATCTGTTTCCCCTAAAGAAACAACATTGGCCAGGGGCTTTACTGCGTGAGTTTAGGAGGGATTTTGATTGGCTAGCCCAGAAATTAGTCGCTCGGAATTAAATTTTGCGAAATTAATTGTTGCGTGAAATGAAAAATACTGATAGTCCTTGTATTGCCTGGCTTCTCCCAGTAGCTTGGTTTTACTGGCAACCTTCTCTAGTCGAATTTACTCGATTCTTTCCCAATACAACTATATTCACGGGTCTCTTTCCTGGATTTGTCAAGGGGTCAGAAGAACAGCTTAAGATTGAAGTAGTTGGACAGTTCAGGGTAATTGAAATCAATCGGGATAAGGGTAGTTATGGTGATAACTTTACCTATTTATCACCGAAAATTATTGGGCATTTGCTGAGGCTTAGACCACAAGTCATTTTCTCCAGTTCGTTTGGAGTTTGGACAATTTTGGCTCTATTGCTAAAGCTTCTATTTTGGTGGAGAGTTATCATTGCCTATGAAGGTAGTTCTCCAGGAGTTGATTATCGTAATTCGGCGTTAAGATTGTTTGTGCGCCGGTTAATGGTTTGGCTAGCTGATGCCTATATTACCAACAGTCAGGCTGGCAGTGCGTATTTAATTGACATATTAAAGGCTAAGAAAGATCGTGTTTTTGTTCAACCATATGAAATTCCAGACGAGCGAACTTTACCTGGTAGTGCTGAAGTCAAAGAGCCAAAGGCACTGGAATTACAGCGTCCGGTCTTTTTGTTTGTTGGGCACGTGATTCCTCGTAAAGGACTGCCTCTACTATTACAAGCTTGTGCTATGTTGCAAGCTAGAGGTTATGAACAATATACTTTACAGATAGTGGGAGATGGTTCGCAGCAGCAAGAATTGAAGGCTTTTTGTCAGGAGCATCACTTAAGCGATCGCGTGCAATGGGCAGGACGAGTCGCCTATGACAGCATTGGCAATTATTTTCATAATGCAGATGTTTTTGTCTTCCCGACACTGGAAGATACTTGGGGGGTAGTAACTTTGGAGGCAATGCTACTGGGCAAGCCAATCCTCTGTTCTCAAGGGGCGGGCACCTCCGAACTAGTCGTTCATGGTGAGAATGGTTATGTGTTTGCACCCGACGATCCCGATAAGCTAGCCGATTTGATGCAGAAGTTCTTGAACGAGCCAGACTTAATTCCCGCTATGGGTGAGCGATCGAAACAGATTATGGCTCAGTACACCCCAGTAGCAGCAGCCCAATGCCTAGCTGAGATTACCAAGTTGGTGATGACCAATTAACCCAAGCTCCTAATTTTAATTGCAAGCCCATGACAGAAATAAATTGTAGCAGTAATGAATACACCTAAGATTTCAATACTAACGCATGATATTAGTGGGGGGGCATTTACGAACCTCTGCACGGCGCTCGTACGAGGATTTCAGGAACTGGGAGTAGATTGCAATTTAGTTATTTTGTACGCTAGTGATAAAGAATTAGCTAAGTATTCTGATATCCCCATTGTAACTTTGAATGTAAAACGCACTACTTTCTCGCTCATGGCAACTGTTCGCTATCTGCGTGAATATCAGCCAGATACCATCTTACCCATGCCTTGGTATTTCAATATTGTGGCGATTTGGGCACGGTATATTTCAGGAGTAAAGACAAAAGTAATTATTGGAGAACACAACATCATTAGCTTAGAAGCTAGTGTTGAGCACCGTGATAAACTTCATCTCCGTTTCTTACCAGTTCTCATGCGGTATACATATCCGCACGGTGACGGATTAGTTGGAGTATCGAAAGATACGATTACTGATTTAGTTGAGACGCTCAAGATTGCTGCGAAAATTCCAATGCGGGTAATTTTGAATCCAATTAACCCTGTTCGCTTACAGAAACTTGCCCGAGAGCCAATTACCCATCCTTGGTTTCAAAACTCGGAGATTCCAGTAATAGTCACAACTGCCCGATTAGCAAAGCAAAAACAGATAGATAACTTGCTTAGAGCTTTTGCTCGAGCGATCGAGGAGACTCCGAGCAGATTGGTAATTTTAGGAGAAGGTCCATTGAGAGCCGATCTAGAAATCCTATGCCAGAATCTTGGCATTAAAGAATCAGTGTGGATGCCTGGATACGAGCCAAGTCCTTATCGCTATATGGCTAACTGCGATCTATTTGTCTTAGCTTCGGCTTGGGAAGGTTGCCCGATCGCACTGCAAGAAGCAATGGCATGTGGAGCAGCAGTAGTAGTCACAGATGCCCCTGGGGGAATGAAAGATATTGTCGATGATGGCAAGTATGGCATGATGGTACCAACGGGCGATCCTGATGCTTTAGCTAAGGGAATGCTGCAAATACTGACACAGCCTGATTTAAAGCAACATTATCGAGAACAAGCAAAGCAGCGATCGCAGGATTTTCATTATTTGAATATCAGCAAACAGTACTTTGACTTTTGTCTATCTGTACTAGCATCCCATTCTAAGAACAAGGAGATCGTTTAGTTATGAAGGTTTTGCTGTCAGCTTATGCCTGTGAGCCAGGACGAGGGACAGAACTCGGAGTAGGCTGGAACACAGCTTGGGAAATTGCTAAGTACCACGAAGTGTGGGTGTTGACGCGACCTGATGATGGGCGAGAAGCGATCGAATCAGAGCTCAGTCGCAATCCAAATCCAAATCTACACTTTGTCTATTTTACACTTCCTGTTTTGGGATCTATTTGGCGATTTGGATCTATTGCCTTCCTGATTCACTACTATTTTTGGCAGGTACAGGCATATTTTGTGGCTCGCCGCTTGCACCAAGAAATCAACTTTGATGTGGCTCACCATGTGACATTTGTACGGCACTCAACACCCAGTTTTCTAGCATTGCTCCCGATTCCTTTCATCTGGGGGCCGGTGGGTGGCGGTGAATCAGCACCCAATCCGTTTTGGCGAGATTTCAGCTTTCGCAATAGAGTTTACGAAATTCTGCGTAGCGCGGCAAGATGGTTTGGCGAACGCGATCCATTTGCCCGCATGACGGCTCGTCGTAGCACTATTGTGCGGGTTACCACTCAGGATACTGCTATTCGCGTTCAAGAAATGGGTGCAAAGAAGATCGAAGTATTTCCTGAAGCCAGTCTCACCAAAGAAGAGATCGTGCGCCTAACCCAATATGCCAGTACGGATATTACTGTAGCTCGATTTATTAGCATGGGTCGCCTTTTGCATTGGAAAGGCTTTCACCTTGGGTTGCGAGCGTTTGCTCTGGCAGGACTCCCAGAGGCTGAGTATTGGGTTTTTGGGGATGGTCCCGAACGCCAAAGATTGGAGTCTCTAGCCGCAGAGTTAGGTATCGCCAACCAAGTTAAATTTTGGAATCGGCTGCCACGGGATGAAGTTCTTCAGAAGCTAGGAAGTTGTACTGCGCTAGTTCATCCCAGTTTGCATGATTCTGGAGGGTGGGTTTGCCTGGAAGCTATGACAGCAGCACGACCAGTGATTTGTCTTAATTTAGGTGGACCTGCCATTCAGGTAACTGATAAAACGGGGTTTAAAGTAAATGCCTCCGATCCCGATCTTGCCGTTCAAGGTTTGGCAGCAGCAATGGTGCGTTTGGCAAATGATCCTGAACTGAGATTGGCAATGGGGCAAGCAGGTCAACTACGAGTCAAGGAGTTCTACAATTGGGAGATTCGCGGACAACAGATCGTCAAGCTGTATGGAGATGTGGTTAGGGCGACGTCGCTATCAGTTGGGGTTAGTTCGTAAATGAGAGTTTTAACCGTCCACAACAACTACCTGCAACCTGGCGGCGAAGAGCAAATTTTTGCTACGGAGAGCGCTCTACTGGAATCCTACAGGCATGAAGTTTTGCGCTACACCCTCGACAACGACCAGATTTCTCGGACAAATCCGCTTTTGCTGGCTAAAAATACGGTGTGGAACAGCACGGTTTACGATGAATTGCGATCGCTAATCCGCCAAAAAAAGCCGCAAATTGCACATTTTCACAACACCTTTCCCTTGATTTCTCCCGCAGCCTATTATGCTGCTAAAGATGAGGGTGTAGTCGTCGTGCAAACATTGCATAACTATCGACTGCTCTGTCCTAATGCCCTCTTTTTTCGAGAAGGGCGCGTTTGTGAAGATTGCCTGGATAAAGTGCTGCCGTTACCAGGTATTATGCATGGCTGCTATCGAGGTAGTCGGAGCGCAAGTGCGATGGTGGCTGCAACGGTGAGTTTTCACTCCCTGCTAGGTACCTGGAATAAGGCGGTAGATGCGTTCATTGTCTACAGCCAGTTTGCGATGAACAAGTTTATTCAGGGTGGCTTACCTGCCGAAAAACTTGCCTTTAAAACCAACTTTCTACATCCCGCACCTTCAGTCGGTGAAGGTAAGGGTGGCTATGCTGTATTTGTTGGGCGGCTGTCGGTCGAAAAAGGGCTAGGAGTAATGCTGGAAGCATGGCGACAACTCGATCGCAAGATCCCGCTCAAAATCCTAGGAGACGGCCCAATGGCTGGTTTAGTAACTGAGGCGGCACAGGAAATACCTGAAATAGAATGGTTGGGGCGCAAACCTTTAGAAGAAGTATATGAAATAGTTGGTAATGCATCCTTTCTCGTGTTTCCTTCCGAGTGGTATGAGACGTTTGGGAGGGTAGCGATCGAAGCTTTTGCAAAGGGTACTCCAGTGATAGCCTCCAACATTGGGGCGATTGCAGAACTCGTAGAACATGGTCGTAACGGATTGCTTTTCTGCCCTAGTGACCCCACCGATCTGGCACGCAAGATCGATTGGCTCCTGGCACATCCTCAAGAAATGAGTCAGATGAGATTAGCGGCACGAGCAGAGTTTGAGGCTAAGTATACCGCTGACGACAATTGCAAGCGGCTCATAGAGATTTACCAAACTGCTATCAATCGGTAACTAGCTGACGACAATTGCAAGCGGCTCATAGAGATTTACCAAACTGCTATCAATCGGTAACTATAGGATAAATGCGATGCGTATTAAAAGCCTAAGTCTATATCAATTTAGATATCTAAATCTTGACAACCTATACCCACTTTATATCTAGCTAATCGGCTATTTAATAAAGTTTTGAGCATACCTTCCGATGCTGCTTGTAAACTCAATTACAACAGTTAATCCATACTAATTCCTCTGATTGGCTAACCTCTTGCATTGGCAAAGCTGGAACGGTTATGTTTACTGACACTGCCCGATGCTACTATCGTGGGAAACCACCTTCAAAAAGCGATCGCGCCGCGATTTTTTCCACTATTTCAGCTATCGTCCTAAAAATCCCTTCTACTGCGATCGCTCTCCCCTATCTAGCCAGCAAATTGCAGACTTTAACAAACAGCTTCCGCCCCATCTTCAAGGATATCTCACCTGGAGAGAGCAGTACCCAGGCATTGGACGATACATTCCCAAAAATTATATGCGAGTTGATAATTGGTAATCGCTAAATATTAATGTTTATTACTATTTTCTGTATCCAAATAGGAGGAACAGCAATAGTAGGACTGGTAATTTTTATGAGTTGCTTAACTGCTTTGGGTAGTTTGGCAATTTTAAATATCCATCCCTATCTTGGCTAAAAGCTCACCTATAAACGCAGATATTTTGGTTGTGGAAGGATGGCTACCAGACTATGCCATCCAGTCAGCAGTAACTGAATTCAAACAGGGTTCATATCACAAACTTATTACAATTGGTGGTTCGTTGCCCAAAGGCTTCTATTTATCTGAATATAAAACCTTTGCGGAACTTGCTGCGGCAACTTTAATGGCTCTTGGTGTTGATCGAGAGCAACTGATCGTAGTTTCCGATCCCAGCCAATCTCAAAGTCGAACCTACAATTCTGCTGTGATACTCAATCAATGGTTATCCACTTCAGAACTACAGATAAAATCACTTAATATCTATACTCTCGGTACGCATGCTCGCCGAAGTTGGTTGCTATTTAAGCAGGCACTAGCAACCAAAATATCAGTGGGGATTATTGCAACTGAGCCATTAAACTACGATTCGAAAAATTGGTGGCACTCTAGTGAAGGGGTTCGAACAGTCATTCCTGAACTACTTGCCTACCTGTATGCGTGCATCTTCAAATTTTGATGTTACTTGGAGTGAAAGTGAGATCTCTGACTACACAAGGATCTATGAGAACTAGGGCGCTCTTGAAATCGATGGCTATTTCGATCGCAAAGATACTTCTACCTAATTTGTGGCAAAAGTGGGAGCAACAGAAAGCTCATTTGAATGATTGGCCGCAACTGAAAGTATATCAACAGAGCAACCTTGCTCTTGCTGCTCTAGAAACAGACGAACATCGGGTTGTCTTCTTTGGTGATTCCATTACTGAGTTCTGGGATTTGAAAGCAGCTTTCCCAGAGAAAAATTATATCAATCGTGGTATCTCTGGACAAACAACTGCACAAATGCTCGTCCGCTTTCGTCCAGATGCAATCTCCTTACGCCCCAAGGTTATTGTAATCCTCGCAGGGATAAACGACATTGCCGGAAATACAGGATCGATGACCCTCGAAGCGATCGAAGGTAATTATTTATCTATGTCCCAAATTGCTCGAAGCAGTGGTATTAGCGTTATCTTCGCTTCGGTCTTACCCATCCACGATTGCAGCCCCATAAAACAATCCGATCCATATTCTCCTGAAAAGATTCGCGCATTAAATAACTGGCTACAACTTCACTGCAATGAGCAGCAGCACATCTATCTTGACTATCACAGTCATATGATAGACAGTCATGGGATGTTACAAACAGAGCTATCTGACGATGGAGTACATCCAAATATGAAAGGCTACAAGATAATGACTGCATTGGCAGAAACTTATATTCAGAAAGTGTTTCAGCAATTAGAACTTATTACACGCAACGCTACATTATTATCATGATCTAAGAAATAGATGTGAGCCTAATTCTTTGCTGACTCACAATAATAATCTGGATATACTAGTAATTTACCTTTCCCTCAAACATGAGAAGTCCAATAGTTATGAAGCTGTTAATTCTAGGTATATTTCTCTCCTTACCTTTAGTTTTTGTATCGCTCTCAAAACAAGAAAATGCTGGTGATAGGGCTGATAGAAATCTTGTCAGAAATACAGAAAAACAACTCAAAGCAGCTAACCAACCTGGAGAGAATATCATTTTTCCAGCAGATGCTGGCGTACTCAATGTTAAAGACTTTGGGGCAAAGGGGGATGGCGTTACTGATGACACAGCAGCAATTCAAGCTCTACTCAACGCTTACCCTAATGGTCAGCGAATTATTTATCTGCCCAATGGAACTTACTTGGTCTCTGAAACATTAAGATGGCCAGCAGGTACCCCAGGCAAGGGTGATGACTACAAGAATACTATTTTGCAGGGACAGAGCGAGCAAGGGGTAATTATTAAACTGAGAGATCGTGCTGCTGGCTTTACAAATGAGTTATTCCCCAAAGCGGTTATTTTCACCGGTCCCGCTCCTGCACAACGATTCGGCAACTCAATTCGCAACCTGACTGTAGATACGGGAAATGGAAATTCTGGGGCGATCGGCGTCCAGTTTAACGCCAGCAACCAAGGTTCCATGCGCAATGTGACTATCCAATCTGGAGATGGGCTGGGCGTTAATGGATTGGACATGAACTTTGCTGATGAAATTGGACCGTTGTTGATTAATGGGGTCACAGTAAAGGGTTTTAGGTATGGTATTCGAACTGGTTACAGAGTTAACAGTCAGACGTTTGAGAATATCACACTTCAGGACCAAAGCGAGTACGGACTTTACAATACAGGACAGATTATCAATATTCGGAAACTGCATAGCAATAACACCGTTACTGCAATTTACAATGCAGGTGGACGCATGACTGTTATTGACTCAACATTAAATGGCACTGGCAATGCTTCGAGTAAACCTGCGATCAAGAGTGATTTCCCTCTAGATCTTCTGGTTAGAAATGTGACAACTTCAGGCTATCAATCAGCAATCCAGAATGCTGGTACTACCCTTGTAGGGCCAGGTATTGTAGAGCTTGTGTCTGGTGCGATAATCAGCCAGTTCTCATCTCCAGCGCGAACTATGAATCTGCCAATTAAGGAGACCCCAGATGTTCCTTGGGATGACCCGATCCAAACTCCTTGGGCAAATGTAGTATCTTATGGTGCTGTACCAAATGATGGTAAGGATGATACAGATGCAATTCAAGCTGCTATTGACTCAGGGCAGACAACAGTTTACTTTCCAGTTGGATATTACAACCTGCAAGGAACCATCTTAATCCGCAAGAATGTTCGTCGAATTATCGGGACAGAGTCACTTGTTGAGGTACCAAATACAGTCAGTCCAGGTTTTAAAGTTGTGGATGGGACAAGTCCAGTTGTCGTGTTTGAGCGGATTAGCAGTGGATACAATCCAACTCCCACGCTTGAAAATGCTTCAGCCAGAACTTTAGTTATTCGCGATGCTACTAATGTATCTGGTAATATGACAGGATCTGGAGATGTATTTATTGAAAATGTAGTCTCCAACCCATGGCAAAGTTGGACGTTTAATAAACAAAACATCTGGGCACGCCAGTTCAACGTGGAGAACGAAGGCACTCATATTACGAACAATGGTGGGAATTTGTGGATTTTGGGACTAAAAACAGAGCGCGGTGGAACGTTAATTGAAACCAGAGGGAGTGGCAAGACAGAAGTACTGGGATGTTTAGCTTACACAACTACAGGTGGCCCAAATAACACCCAAAGTTTCCCAATGTTCATCAATGATAAGTCTTCAGTTTCTATTAGTTGTGGAGAAGTTAACCACGGGGCACCAAACTATAAGATCTACGTTAGAGAGACAAGGGGTAACACCACTCGGGATTTACCCGCAAGTAGCCTGACAAATTATGTTGACACAGGAAAGCATATTCCGCTCTACGTGGGATATTAGACAGAGTGTTAGACACTCAATACCGCAGATCCTAAATTAAAAATCGTTTAGAAACTGGACATGGAAAATATTAGATCCTTTCTACACGCTAATGATGATTTTTTGCCAAACATCAATACGGATTCCCAAACACTAATTGGATATGGCTCCGATCCCTGTAATCTCTCTCACGGTTCTGGTCACAGGCAATCTGCGATCTCATCGAAAGAGCTAGGATTTCTGGATGACCATATTATTGCTTCTTGGTTGGAGCGATATCCCAAAATTGAGGTAGCAGTTCTTAGGGAAGCACTACGAATAACTGTAGAGCATCTAGCTGCTTTTGCCACATCTACAGATTTTCCTCAAAAGATGGGTCTGACTTTTGGAGATTCCCTTTTAAATAACCAGTTGACAAACTTACATAATGAGTGGTTAGAAGGCGACTATTGGAATTTTCCTAATATCAAGATTTTGCCTGGAGAGCAGCTAAATGGTGCATTTGGAGCTTTTGGACGGGAAACAAATACTATTTATCTGGCACAGGATTATATCGCTCGCAATGCTGCCAATCCTGAAACGATTTCAAGCGTATTGCTAGAAGAATTAGGTCACTTTGTTGATTCAAAAATTAATTTGAACGATGCTCCAGGTGATGAAGGTGCAATTTTTGCAGCACTTGTGCAAAGTGGTAATCTAGATAATTCAACCTTCCAAGCACTCAAAGCAAAAGACGACAGCGCTACCATTACTTTGGGTGAAAAGGTTATCCAGGTCGAACAAGCTACGACGGACACAGGAAATGGCTTGCGAGGAGAGTATTTCGATAATGCTAACTTGACCAACCTTAAACAAACTCGCACTGACAGCACTGTTAACTTCAACTGGGGAACAGGTTCTCCTGATGCTGCGATCGCTTCCAATACTTTTTCAGCCCGTTGGACAGGACAAATACTGCCCACTACTTCTGGTACCTATACGTTTTTTGTGCAGGCAGATGATGGGGTGCGATTGTGGGTAAATGGCAGGCGGTTGATTAATGATTGGGAAGACTATGGGACTGTTCGCGAAAGGCGCGGAACTATCTCTTTGAATGCCGGACTGCAATATGACATCCGACTCGAATATTTTGAAGAGAGCGGACAGGCATCTGCTGTCCTACTATGGTCAGGGCCGGGGGTAACTAAACAGGTTATTCCCCAAAGCCAGCTATTCTCAACCTCCCTGGTCGATTCAACCTTGCCAACTGCTACGGCAACAGCAGCAAATGTCACAACCGCAGGCAGTGCTACCTATGACTTTACCGTTACCTATTCGGATAATGTAGCGGTGAATGCCTCAACCATTGATGGTAGTGATGTGCGAATTACTGGCCCCAATAATTTCGATCGGCTTGCCAGTCTGGTGAGTATCAATCCCAGCGGTAATGGCACACCGCGCACGGCAACCTATCGCATTACTGCACCCGGTGATGCTTGGGATAATACTGATAATGGAACATACACTTTAGCGTTGCAAGCCAACCAGGTCAGCGATACCAGCGGTAACTTTGTCGCAGCCAATACTTTAGGAACCTTCTTAGTAAATCTGATGCCGCCTAGCTCTGGTGAAAATACCATCTTTCCAGCAGATGCAGGTGTTATCAATGTCAAAGACTTTGGTGCTAAAGGAGATGGGGGTACCGACGACACAGTGGCAATTCAGTCAGCGCTTAACGCCTTTCCCAATGGCAAGCGCATCATTTATTTACCGAATGGCACTTATCTAGTCTCGAAGACATTAAGCTGGCCTGAGGGCAGTCCAGGGACAGGGGATGACTTCAAAAATACTATCTTGCAAGGGCAAAGTGAAGGATCGACAATTATCAAATTAGTTGATGATGCTTCAGATTTTAACGATCCCAACAATCCGAAAGCTGTAATCTTTACCGGTCCAGCTCCTGCTCAAAGATTTGGCAACTCGATTCGTAACTTGACAGTAGATACTGGGAACAATAATCCTGGTGCGATCGGCATTCAGTTTAATGCCAGTAACCAGGGTTCCATGCGTCAAGTAACAGTGAGATCGGGTGATGGACAGGGGATTGTCGGATTGGATTTTGATTTTACAGATGAAATCGGACCACTTCTGGTGAAGGATGTTACAGTCAATGGGTTTCAGTATGGTATTCAGAGCGGCTACACCGTCAATAGCCAGACCTTTGAAAATATTACGCTCCAGAATCAAAGCGTCTATGGCTTCTGGAATTACAGCCAGGTAGTCAATATCCGCAATTTGACCAGTACCAATTCGGTCCCGGCAATTTACAATGCCCTTGCTGATAGTTTTAACCCGAATGGATTAGGTCATATGACCCTGCTTAATGCCTCTCTCAAGGGCATTGGCAGTGCTTCCAGCCAGCCAGCTATTGTTAATGGCGGAACCCTGCTAGCCCGAGGGATCGCGACCACAGGCTATCAGTCTGCGATCGCCAGCGGCAGCACGACGATCTCTGAACCTACTGTCAATGAGTTTGTGTCAAAACCCGTGACGAGTTTGTTTACATCGCCCGCTCAAACATTAAATTTACCCATTCGAGAAACCCCTGATGTGCCCTGGGATAACCTGACAGACTGGGCAAATGTAGTGTCTTTTGGTGCCGTTCCCAACGATGGCCTCGATGATACAGTTGCAATCCAGGCGGCGATCGATTCCGGCAGCACTACAGTCTATCTTCCCGTTGGTAGTTATAACCTTCAAGACACTGTCTTTATTCGTAATAATGTTCGCCGGATTATTGGGACAGAAGCACTCGTTGATGTACCTAATACAGTTAATCCCGGCTTCAAAGTGGTTAACGGTAGCAGTCCAGTAGTTGTGTTTGAGCGGATTAGTAGTGGCTTTGCCTCTACCCCAACACTTGAGAATGCTTCGGCAAGGACGCTAGTTATTCGCGATGCCATTAACGTGGCTGGCAATATGACGGGATCTGGCGATGTGTTTATTGAAAATGTTGTCTCCAGTCCATTCCAAAATTGGACATTTAACGGACAAAATGTTTGGGCACGCCAATTTAACGTGGAGAACTCGGGTACTCACATTACGAATAATGGCGGTAACCTTTGGATTTTAGGACTGAAGACCGAACGAGGCGGCACCTTGATTGACACAAGAGGTGGTGGGAAAACAGAATTATTGGGTGGCCTAGCTTACACTACTACGCCTGGTCCTGACGGCACCCAAAACTCCCCGATGTTTATCAACAATGAGTCTTCAGTCTCCTTTAGCTTGGCTGAGGTGAACTATGGCGCGCCCAACTACACCACTTACATTAGAGAAACCCGAGGAGGAGTGACTCGTGACTTATCCGGTAGTAGCTTGCCAAACTACTGGGGAAGTGGCAAAGATATCCCCCTGTATGTAGGATATTCGGGCAATTAAACAACATGTCTCTAGTGTTGCAAATCATAAATTTTGCAACATGGGGGAATGGGGGCAAAGCCCCCAGAAGGGGGTGAAACCCCCTCCACCCCCTCCAAAACTTTGGTTTTGGTGTACTAGCTTTGTATTTGGGTATAAAACCGATCGCAACCAGACTAAACCTTCCCGAGTTTTTCACTTATTTCGCCTATAAATGTACTCAATAAGTAAAAAATAAAAACAACAGGGGAGGAGATTGAGGATGCAATCTCAGAGAAAACTTAAGGTCGTGCAACCTGACCAACCTGAAGTACGACTCTTAGCAGGCAAGAAAATTGTTAAGGTTCTTTCTGAGCAAAATCTGCAATCCCTCGATCGCAGTGTGGGGGAGGCGAAAAACAACCTGCTTCAGCAGGAACTACATTGCTCTGCCTCTAGTAAAGCTAAGCGTTTTATTGATGTTGTGGGTGCGATCGCTGGTCTAATTATTACCGCCATTATTTTTATCCCTATTGCAGTGGCAATCTATATAGACAGCCCTGGGTCTGTCCTTTATTCGCAAATCCGCTGCGGGTTGCAAGGCAATCTCTTTACGATTTGGAAATTTCGGACAATGTGTACTGATGCCGATCGCAAGCAGCATCTGGTTGAAAACGAAGTTGAAGGGCATGTCTTTAAAAACAAAAATGACCCCCGCGTCACCCGAGTCGGCAAGTTCCTACGTTCCACTAGCTTAGATGAGTTCCCCCAATTTTGGAACGTGTTAAAAGGGGAGATGAGTCTAGTCGGCACTCGTCCCCCTACCCCCAATGAGGTCGAGAAATACGAAGGTCATCACTATCAGCGCTTGCTAGTAAGGCCAGGCATTACAGGTGAGTGGCAGGTACGCGGTCGGTCTGGAGTCAAAAGTTTTGACGACATCGTGCGTCTAGACATCGATTACCAGCGCAAATGGTCTCCCCTTTACGATCTGAGTCTGATCGTGCAAACCATAGGTGTTGTATTTAAACGAGACGGAGCGTATTAGAAAGCTATCGGCGTTCGGCAGTCAGATCCCTTCTTGGCGATCTGAGCAGATCGCATAGAACTGCCGTGACGTGTATTCCTTAAAGCACCATTCATTTATCATCTAACGTGAGTTCGGGTTAAGCCGAAGGTAGCAAATTGTGGTCAATGGCAATCGCGGGCTTCTTGGGTTGGTGACAGTAGGCAATCAATCCGCAGTTGAGTCCGGCACACGTCCAGCGATCGCGCGAACGTAGGCACGGCTTAAAGCTTCGGCAATGTGTTGGGCAGTTAACAAAGTTGCTTACTGGTAAGACAAGGCTAAATATAGTACCAATTTCCATAGGCTTTATGCACCAGCTTAGCTGTGTCAGTCCGCTACAAGATAGCGATCTCGCTATGGCGTTGTTTGTGGAGAAGAGGTTGATGAAGAATTTGTTGGGGCAGGAGAGTTTTGTACAGGATTACTTTTCAAAGAATCAACTTTTGAAGCGAAAGTGTAATAAGAAAGTATGTTGGTTCCTATGACTGTTACTAATGCAAAAAATAGCCCAATTAGATTATTCCTGAAGTGACTATCAACAGAACCTTCTATCTTTGATACTTGTTGACTTAACCTGGCAAAATCATCTTTAGAGACCAAAGGACTAGTTGAATTTGATAATTCGAGACTGATCAGAATTTTGTGTAAGCGGTCTAGAATCACAAAAACCAAGGAGACCGCAACATGTTAAGAGGCAAACAAGCAACTAATCGTACAGATGAACTACTAGACGAGTTGGTGTCAGAGTGCCATAGCCCCGAGGACATTCTAGGAGAATCGGGCTTACTGAAGCAACTGAGTCAACGACTAATCGAGCGAGCGCTCACGGGAGAGCTGAGCCATCACCTCAAATCAAGCACGCCTAAGGGAGAGGAAGCGGTAGAAGACGAAGTTGTGCGACGCAACAGCCGCAATGGCTACTCGCAGAAGACGGTGCAGTCGCAACAGGGCGAAATGGAGTTGTCGATACCGCGAGACCGTAACGGCGAGTTTGACCCCGTGCTGGTACCGAAACACCAAAGGCGAATAGCAGGACTCGATGAGAAAATCCTGGCTATGTATGCACGGGGATTAAGCACCCGAGACATTAGTGCTCAACTCGAAGAACTCTATGGTGCCAAGATCTCCGCCGCACTCATCAGTGAGGTCACTGATGCAGTTAGCGACGAGGTCAAGGCTTGGCAGTGCCGTCCCCTGGAACCTGTATATCCCATCATTTACCTCGATGCCCTCTACGTGAATATCAAGGTGTCGGGTCGGGTGAGCAAGCGAGCGGTCTATGTCGTCTTGGGTATTACGGTTGAGGGCAACAAAGAATTGCTTGGGCTGTGGATTGGGGAGGTGGAATCCGAAGGCGCTAAGTTCTGGCTCAAGGTGCTGACTGACCTCAAAAACCGTGGGGTCAAGGACATTCTGATTGCCTGTTGCGATGGCTTAGTGGGATTCCCCCAGGCGATTGAGGCTGTTTTCCCGCAAACCCAGGTGCAACTATGTATTGTGCATCTGATCCGCAACTGTTTGCGTCATGTGCCCTGGAAAGACGCTAAAGCTGTTGTGGCTGACCTCAAGCCCATTTATCATGCTGCCACTTTGGCAGAAGCCGAAGCTGCGCTTGAGGCTTTTGCCGCCAAGTGGGATCGCCTATACCCCGCGATTAGCCAAATCTGGCTGCGCCATTGGCAGAACATTATCCCCATCTTTGACTATCCCATGGACATCCGCAAAGTCATCTACACTACCAATGCCATTGAATCCCTCAATCGCTCCCTGCGCAAGGTGATTAAAACCAAGGCTGTCTTCCCCGATGAGGAATCTGTCTTCAAGCTCATGTTCTTGGCCATGCATAACATTGCCAAGCGTTGGACTCGCCCCCTTAAAGATTGGAAGGCAGCGTTGTCATATTTTGCTATCCTATTCCCAGGACGTTTAAATTACTGACCTTATTTCTCGCTTACACAAAAATCTGAGCACTCTCGATAATTCCTTTCTAATAACCTCCAGACTTGGAAGCTCTTTTACTTTTTCATTAATTCTATCTAAATCTAGCTCCCGAATTCCCTTAAGTGATGTCTCTAGAAGTTCCAGAGCTTTGCCTTGATTGTTAAATTTTTCTACAAAAATTTGAAATCTATCCTTAAGATTGTCATCAATACTGCTAGAGTATTTCTTAAAACGATCTGTTTCATCCTTAAATTCGTCTAATTTCTTATCAATGGCTCTAACGGATTCATTAGCTTCACGAATTAGTTTTTCATGTTCGCCTTTAGCAGCCTCCCACATAGAAAATAGGATCTCTTGCTTATCTGCTGTGAGCGCCAGCTTATCTCTTGTATCCTTGAGTTCTTCCCCGATCTTGTCAATAACCGTTTTCAAGCTATTTAGGAATTGAATACGATCTTCTTCTGTAGGTTTAGTTGTCATAATCTTACAATCATAAACAATTGTTAATTTTTTATGTCCTAATGCTTCTAAACGTCAAGTAGGCTTCCAGTAATTATATTCTTGATTTTCTTAAATCTGGCACCAGCATATAATCATAATAAAGCACCAATAAGTGTTCGCCCCTACAAATCCGTCACATAATGCAGAATCTTTACATGATTATTATCAATACTCCGGACAAATTTTGGGAATCAACGCTAGAATTAGGATTCTAGTCAAGTTATTCATTGAGTTGATGAACGAGAAATCAAAGGTTTCAGACTTTCTCTAAAAAATGTCCGAACCATTGATTATGTAGATTTGAATTATACAGAAACTTTACTTTATAGTAATTCCCTACTTGATGCCACGAAAACATTCTGCCTATTCAACGTACGTGGGGATTGCTAGGTGGCAGATTTTGCATAATTAATCATTAAACTGGAGATCGACAAACTAACTTGTAGGTATCCTCATGAATTCAACAACGAGCTTGTTAACTCGTATTACTCAAACTCCCGGTCAGTGCGGCGGTCGTCCCTGTATTCGAGGGATGCGAATTCGAGTTACCGATATTTTAGAAATGCTGGCTGAAAATGTTAGTGTGACTGAGATTTTAGAAGATTTTCCAGATTTAGAATTTGCCGATATTCAAGCCTGCCTAGTCTTTGCCGCAAGACGTACTGATTTTCCTAGACTAACGGCATGAAGATTTGGATTGATGCTCAACTACCTCCAACTCTGGTAAATTGGCTGATAGATAACTTTGATTTAGAAGCAGTTGCATTGCGGGATTTGCAACTACGTGATGCTAAGGATACTGAGATTTTTGAAGCAGCACGCCTCGCGAATGTTGTAATCATGCCCAAAGACAGCGATTTCATCGACTTAGTATGCCGATTGGGATCGCCTCCTCAAATTTTGTGGTTGACCTGTGGTAATGTCACAAACTGTAACTTACAGCGATTGCTTGCTGCCATTTTACCAGATGCTTTAGTAAAACTACGGCAAGGAGAAGTAATCGTAGAAATTAGTAACAAACCTTAAAAAATCTCATAACTCGAACCCAAACCCCATCACAATGGAAGATTTTGATGAAAAGTTAGCGGCAATCAATCAGACCTTTAGGGCAGTAGAGATGGGGTTGCAGATCGAGCAGCGCGGCGGGCAGTTGGTCTTGAGGGGGACGCTGCCGCCTAAGCCCAGTAGCAAGAGGTTGCAAGCACATCAACAACGCATTAGTTTGGGATTGCCCGCAAATTCAGAGGGGTTAAACCTGGCGGCACAACAGGCTAAGTTAATTGCGGCACAGACGATCCAGGCTAGTTTTAACTGGCAGGGGTACGATGCGGCGGATGTTCTGAGCGATCGCGGTGGGAATAAAAGCGATACGTGGAGCGATCGCATTGCTGCATTCGAGCAACATTTTTGGGCAACCCGTAGCAAAAATGCCTCTAGCCGTTCCACATGGGAAACAGCCTATAAACCGTATTTAGGTAAGTTAGTCGAAATTGCCGAGGCAAAGCCGCGCCTCAGTGCGGCGGAACAGGTTTATCAAACTGTTCTGGATACTGATGGGCGATCGCGATCGCGTCAGGTCTGCTGTACTGCCCTCAAAGCATTATGCGAATTTCTAGATTTGGCGGTGCCGTTTGATTGGCAAAAGTTGTGGGGCAGCTATAACCAGCAAAGTTTGCAAACTCGCAACCTCCCCGATGATAAAACCATTGTTAACTGGTATTACCAAATTACTCATCCTGGTTGGCAATTTGTCTATGGCGCGATCGCAACCTACGGATTGCGCAATCATGAAGTATTTTTCTGCGATTACAGCGATCTCAAGGCAGGCGGTCAAACCATAACGGTCTTGGAGTCTACTAAAACAGGCAGCCATGAAGTGTGGCCGTTTGCACCGGAGTGGATCGATGTATTTCAACTGCGCGAGCAAAATATATTGCCAGCGGTGAATACCGATCTCGCTAGCACGACATTACAACGAATTGGTCAACGGGTAACGCGCCAATTTAAGCGCTACGATCTGCCCTTTTCGCCCTACGATCTTCGCCATGCCTGGGCCGTCCGCACGATTCATTATGGGTTGCCCGACGCGATCGCTGCCCAAATGATGGGGCACTCGCTGAGCATTCACACCCGCACCTATCAGCGCTGGATTACCCATCGCGATCGCGCTCGGGCGGTAGACGATGCTTTGCAAAGAAGAAAATCTCAGGAGCGATGAAGGGCTAGGCAATTTGCGAGGTAACAAACTCTATTACCCGTTCTAGCCCATCTTTTGTCTTGAGGTTGGTCATAATGAACGGCTTATCGCCGCGCATTTTTTTAGCGTCGCGCTCCATTACCTCTAAGCTGGCTCCAACGTAGGGTGCTAGATCGATTTTATTGATCACGAGCAGATCTGATTTGACGATCCCCGGACCACCCTTGCGGGGAATTTTGTCCCCAGCGGCGACATCGATTACGTAGATCGTGGCATCAACTAGTTCAGGGCTGAAGGTGGCAGCCAGATTATCACCACCGCTTTCAACAAACACAAGATCGAGGTTTTGAAACTGGGACTCTAGTTTCTCGATCGCGGCCAAATTCATGGAGGCATCTTCGCGGATAGCAGTATGCGGGCAGCCACCCGTTTCTACGCCAACAATGCGATCGCTGCTTAAAGCCTCGCTGCGCACCAGAAACTGAGCGTCTTCTTGCGTATAAATATCATTAGTAACGACGGCAATATTGTAGCGATGCCGCATTGACTTACATAGAGCGTCCACTAAGGCAGTTTTACCAGATCCTACGGGGCCTGCGACCCCGACTCGAAAAGTACCCATGAATTTTCCTGTAAATAAAATACCTGTAGTGTATCAGCCCTAAAAAGCTAACCGTTAACCGCTAAAAGCCGATCGCTGCAATCCCAATTAAAAAGCTAATCGCTAAAAGCCGATCGCTGCGATCCCAATTAAATTGTGAAAATTATGAAAGCTTGGGTGGAGATAGTACCAACATAGCAAGTCTAAAAAGTGGGTTTCAGAATACTTTCAGGGCAAGGTCTGACACGGTAACTTTGGGTACAGAAATACGCTGATTGTTTGCAATTTGCTGCAATGGTATGATTACACATGAGTGCTTAAACTAATGAGTAAGGAAATATCCCTATGGTGATGGAGTCTGTTCCTCCACTTGTTCTAGTCATATTAGACGGCTGGGGATATCGGGAAGAGGCTGACGGAAATGCCATTGCTGCTGCCAATACCCCTGTGATGCGCAGTCTGTGGCAGGCTTACCCAAAAACTCTGATCCAGGCATCTGGTAAGGATGTGGGGTTACCCAAGGGTCAAATGGGCAATTCTGAGGTGGGTCACCTCAATATCGGTGCTGGGCGAGTCGTACCCCAAGAGCTAGTCCGTATATCTGACTCAATCGATGACCGTAGCCTTTTTGCTAATCCTGCTTTGCTGGAAATTTGCGAGTCGGTAAGGACAAACAATGGCAAGTTGCATCTGATTGGTTTGTGTTCCGATGGTGGCGTGCATTCCCATATCGACCACTTGCTGGCATTGCTCGAGGTTGCTAAGGCTCAGGGTGTCCATGATATTTGCATACATGTAATTACAGATGGGCGCGATACGCCTCCGACTTCGGCTCCAGGTTACCTGAGAAGATTGCAAAGCAATATTGACCTGCTGGGTGTAGGTCGAATTGTGACGATCAGCGGGCGCTACTACGCTATGGATCGCGATCGCCGTTGGGATCGCGTGCAAAAAGCCTACGATGTCATGACCGGGGATATAGTTACCGCTAATATGTCCGCTGCAGAGGTTTTAGAGTACTCCTACGAGCAAGATGTCACCGACGAGTTTATCGTGCCAGTCAGGATTGCTAAAGGTGCGATCGAAGCGGGGGATGGCATAGTTTGCTTTAACTTCCGTCCCGATCGCTCGCGCCAACTGATTCAGTCCCTAACCGTACCTGATTTCAAGAGTTTTGAGCGATCGCATCACATCGCGCCGCTCCACGTTGCTACCTTCACCCAATACGATCCCAGTTTTAACGTGAGCGTGGCATTTCCGCCTCAAAACTTAGACAACATGCTCGGTCAGGTAATTGCAAGGCATGGTTTGAAGCAATTTCGGGCAGCAGAAACTGAAAAGTACGCCCACGTCACCTATTTCTTTGATGGCGGCCAGGAGGAGCCTAGCCCCGGCGACGATCGGGTGCTGGTCAATAGCCCTATGGTTCCTACCTACGATGACGAGCCAGGCATGTCAGCCCAGCAGGTAACCGATATCGCGCTGGCAGCCGTCAATAAGGGCATATATTCACTGATCGTGATGAATTACGCTAACCCGGATATGGTAGGACACACGGGTAATTTTGAGGCGACCGTTGAGGCGATCGAGCACGTAGATACCTGCTTGGGCGAACTGGTAAAAGGCGTGACTAAAGCTGGCGGCACTTTACTGATCACTGCCGATCATGGCAATGCGGAGTACATGTGGGATGACGATCGCAATCCCTGGACCGCCCACACCACCAATCCCGTCCCATTTATCCTGGTGGAAGGCGAAGGGCTAAAAATTCGCGGCTATGGCGGCAATGTCAAATTACGCGATCGCGGTCGTTTAGCCGATATCGCGCCCACGATTCTCGATATTCTCCAGATTGACAAACCAGCGGAAATGACTGGTACTTCCCTCCTGGAAACGGCTGACTATGAGGTGGCACAATCTAGAACCCCCGTGAAGATTAGACTTTGATAGGAGTTGGGTTATGGGGGGTGGGGTTTGGTTTAGCTAGTATCTAAATTCAGCAAGCTAAATTAGATATGAACTATTTTGCAATCCCTATGGCCTACTCTTCTTCCCCCAACGCCCAACCCCTAGTCTCCATCCTCCGATGAACGAGCAGTTGGATGCCTTGCTCAGTTTGCTGGCAGAACTGCAAGATCGGCGATCGCGCAAAACGATTACCGTTACGCCCGTTCCAGAAAGTTCTGAGTCCGGACAAGAAGAGGGCGATCGTAAGGCGGACTTAGCCCTAGAGGCTGAGTTGATACCCAATTCAGGTATCGATTCCGACGACGCACCGCCATTACAAACATCGGCTAATTTACCCAATTACCTGAAGCAACTGGCGGAAGAAGCAGGTATAGATGTTGCTGCTATTGACGTTGGCGGAGCAGACATAAGTTCTGCCCAGCAGTTAAGCCAAAGCCCGAGTTCAGATGTACCGTTGCGGAGTCAAGGAGATCGGGTTCCAGCAGGGGATGCCAGTCAGCATTTAGAACAGGGTTTAAAGCAAATACCAAGCTCGAATACAAGCGATCGCGTCCCCCCCTTTGTAGAGATAGAAAGCCAGGTGGACAACCTGGACGAAATCGCTGATTCTATGGCATATATCCAGGATTTGCTATTTGGCTATGTACCTGGGGTGCAAGCAAATATGTCAGAGCTATTAGCACAACCAGATCGATTGGCTATTGATGCAGCAGCACCCGCCCCTAAGCTAGCATCGCTAAAAAATACTCCAAATAATTTCAATAGCAACAGGCTCGACGAACAAAAATCAATTGAAGTACTGCAAAGTATTTTGGTGCAGCCTGAAGTTGCGGTTCTGCGTCAATCTTTAGCACACCTGGAACAAAAGGTCTCCCATCTAGAAGAGCAGGTCAACGATCCGAGCGCGATCGATGGGCTGAATCAACAGCTAGCAATACTACAAGATGGCTTAAGCGATCGCTCTGTCGCGCAGAGCAGGCAAGCGGCATCTCTAGCACGCTTAGAGCAGAAGATTGCAAGTGTAGAAGAGCAGGTCAACGATCCGTCTGCAATGGATAGCCTCAAGCAAAAGTTAGCGTCCGTGCAGGATCGAGTTAGCGATACGTCTGCCATGCAAAACATGCAGGCAGAAATGGAGAAACTGGCACGACAGCAGGGCAATTTACCCAGTCAAATTGCCAATCTCAAACAAAAACTCGCAGATCTAGAGCAACAGCTAACTTCAGCTCTTGAAGATCGCAGCACTCTCAAACACCGGATTGCAAAGATTGAGAATTTAATTGACAATCCCCAGGAATTAATCGAGTTGCTTTTGCCCGTACTGAATCGCCTGGTCAGTCGTGAAGTGGCGATCGCCGGTGAAGAACTCGCTAGGGCACTAGCTCCGATTATCGATCGCATTATCGACTGCAATATTCAAGTTGACAAAGAGCCGATGAGCGAGACGCTAGCACCAGTTTTACCTGGGGCAATTAGGCAACAAATTCTCAACTCGCCAGGGGAGTTTGCCAGCGCGATCGCACCCGAACTCGGCCCTGCCATTACCGATCAGGTCAAAAATAATGCGAACTCCATGATCGATGCGCTCTACCCAATTATCGGTAGCACGATTGCCAAGTATATCGCCGAAGCAATTCGCAATATTAATGAAAAAGTCGAACATACCCTGAGTTTTGAGGGTATGTTCCGCAAGATCCGCGCTAAATTCCAAGGTATCTCAGAAGCAGAGCTACTGCTCAAAGAAGCGATCGGTTTTCAAGTCCAGGCAGTATTTTTAATTCACAAGGTTTCCGGCCTGGTAATTGCTGAAGCTCAGCCAGCGCAGGAACGCGCGCTAGAATCAGACATGATTGCTGGAATGTTAACTGCAATTCGTAATTTTGCCAACGATTGTATTGTTACTTCAGATCGCACTTCCGAACTAGATGCGATTGACTACGGCAGCTTCAAGATTCTGCTAGAAGTAGCTGGTTCCTGTTACCTGGCGATCGTGGTAGAAGGCGAACCCCCACTAAAATTCATTCATAAAGCGCGGCGTACGCTCGGCAAAATCGTACGGGAATATCACGGTCAGATCGATCGCTTTGAAGGCGATTCGGCAACAGTTCCTCAGCCAATTGCCCCAACGATCGCCGAACTAATAGAAAGCCACATCCAGCAAAAAACCAAGCAATCTCAAGGTCTGTGGATTTTGTTGGGGTTGATATTCACCCTGGTCATTGTCCCTTGGGGCTGGTGGCAATATCGCCAGAATGTCGAACGTCGCTTGGCAGAGCAAGTATCGCAGGCATTACTAGCTACGCCAGAGCTATCGGTCTACCAACTCAGTGTCAGGGCGGAGCAGGAGCGAGTGACTTTGCAAGGGCGCGTCCCCAATTCATACCTGCGCTCCTTAGCAGAGCAAGTCACCAAAACTGCTGTTCGAGATCGCAGTGTTGACAATCAAATTATTGCCGTCCAGATCCCTGCCGACCCAACCCAAACAGCCGCCGAGATAGAACGGGCGATCGCGACATTTAATCAACGAGAGGGCACAAAAATTAAAGCTACCTACGCTAAGGGCAAAGTAACCGTTGCAGGCAGCGTGAGCGATCGGCTCGATGCCGAGCAGATCTCCCAAAGTTTGGCTCGCATCCCTGGCGTAGAGAAGGTTGTGACTGCGGTTGAGGCTACCCTGCCTATCGTGAAAGCGCAAATTTTCTTTAAGCTCGAATCAGCACAACTGGAACCAAAAGAAGCAGGGAACATTAAACAAGTTAGCGATTTCCTCAAGCGCCATCCCGCATATCATCTCCGAATTATTGGCGGAAGTGATAATATTGGTTCTACCGAGACAAACCAGCTATTAGCGCTAGAAAGGGCGCAGGCGGTTAGAGCAGCTTTGATCGCACAAGGTGTAGAGCAGCATCGTTTGCAAGCAGTTTCTCGACCAACTTTAAGCATTAGCGAGGACAAGCCTCGCTCGACTGACAGGCGTGTAGAATTTGAGGTAGTTCAACCTGGTGCTCGCAATAATTTGCAATGATTCGTAAGTAGTGTATGTCCGCCATAGCAAAAAAAATTTGCCTCGTTGGCGACTTCGGCGTGGGCAAAACTAGCCTGATTCGTCGGTTTGTCGATCGCTCCTTTAGCGATCGGTATTTGTCCACCGTAGGGGTAAAAATATCGCGCAAATTAGTCGAACTGTCGGGGGAGGGCGCGCAAGGCTCCACTAGCGTACAACTTGTGATTTGGGACTTGGAAGGTGACACTAAATTTAAAGCGATCTCGGCTACGCACCTTCAAGGTGCATCAGGTATAATCATTGTCTCAGATGTGACCCGCTACGAGACGGTGGAAAATGCGCGCAGTCACATCGACCTCTGTGCCAAGATCGATCCTAAGTCCTGGGTAGTTGTGGCATTAAATAAAGCCGATCTGATCGATGCCGAACAAATGGTTAAATTTACCAAACTCTGCAACTTTACAGATCGACCACTGGTAATTGGTACTTACCAAACCTCAGCCAAGACAGGAGAAGCTGTGGACTTGATTTTCCAACAGCTAGCCGCCAAAATGATCTTACCCGCCTAGCAGATTTCTAGAAAAATATAGCTATATCCAACAGGCTTAGGACGGGGTGCAGGGGTGGAACCCCTGCGTGGGGGCACAGCCCCCACACCCCCCTGTCCTAACAGATCTGCATACGGCTATACAATTGGGGGCAGGTTTAGTTCAAATTTAATGGATCGAGCTGTAGCTTGATTTCCCAAAGAGTAATGCGTCCCTTATTAAGAAAATTACTGGCTCCACGCCAGATGGAGTATTTGATTATCGACCGAAGCTTTCAGATCAAGGAGGTTTCGGTGGGTATGAAAAGGTTTGCGGAAACTGACGATGCCCTGCCAGAAGGCAGCGATGCGCGGGACAGTTTCCCCGAATTCATAGGATTGGAAGAAGTTCTGGACGATATCGTGCAAGGGTATAGAGCTTCGTTTGAACTCAAAGGCATAACCAGGGGTGACAAGACCAATCGATTTCAAGCCATCTACTTTGATGTCACGATTATTGCCGATGATGATGGGGAACTACTAGGGGACCGCTTGATTGTCCTGTTTGAAGATGTGACAGAGCGCATGGAACTGGAGCAAGCTTTGGTACAGAGGGGAAATGAAGCCAGTTTGCTATTAAGCGCGCTCAACACCGCCCACGACTATTTGGGCAAGATTATTATCTCCATCGCAGATGCACTGCTAGTTACTAATGCTAGTGGGAAAATTAAAACTGCTAACCCTGCGGCTCAAACCATATTTGGCTATAGCGAAGCCGAGTTGATCGGCCAGCATATCTCTGCGGTAACGCCATTGCAGGAGCTGTGGCAGAGAGCGCAACAAGCTTACGAGTTCGGTCAAGCCGATTTGCTCTTGCATATGGAAACTAATTGCGTAACTCGTACGGGCAGACAAACAGCGATCGCTTTCTCCTGCTCTTTAATTACCTCCAACGAAGATGACAGGCACGACTTTATTTACATCGGCCACGATATTACCGAACGCAAACAAGCTGAGGAAAAATTGAAGGCAGCAAGGGCGATCGCCGAGTCCGCCTCCCAATCCAAGAGCTTATTTTTGGCGAGCATGAGCCATGAAATTCGCACGCCGATGAATGCAGTGCTGGGCATGACGGAATTACTGCTAGATACCCCCCTCAGCATGGAACAGCACGACTTTGTCGAGAATATCCGCACTAGCGGTGATGCTTTATTGAACTTGATTAATGAAATTCTGGATCTGTCGAAGCTGGAAGCAGGTGAGATGAAACTAGAAAATCTGGAGTTCGATCTAAGATCCTGCGTAGAAGAAGTGGTAGAACTACTGGCTCCCCAAGCCCAAAGTAAAGGATTAGAAATTATCAACTGGATTAAGAACGACGTACCGGATCGGGTTTTGGGCGATCGCAATCGGCTCAGGCAGGTAATTACTAACTTAATGGGCAATGCCATTAAATTTACTTCAGAGGGCGAAGTGATGGTGCGCGTGGAAATGCGATCGCATCATGGCAACACCGATACTGTTCACTTCTCAATTATAGATACGGGCATAGGCATCGCTCCCGAACAACGAAATAAGCTGTTCGTGCCCTTTTCACAGGTTGATGCTTCTACAACTCGCAAGTACGGCGGCACGGGGCTGGGTCTGGCAATTTGCAAGCAAATTGTGGAAATTATGCACGGTGAAATTGGTATTGCGAGCAATTTGGGCTCTGATGTAGAACGTGGCTCGATATTTTGGTTTACGCTTCCATTCCAGCGCCCCAATAATTCTGGACTGCAACCCGGCAACCCGGCAAATATTACTCGCATGGTTGGTAAGCGCCTGCTGGTCGTAGATGACAATGCCAATAGCCGTAGCGCGATCGCTGAATTATTGACACGTTGGCAGGTACAGGTCGATCTCGCTGCCAGTGCGACAGACGCAATCGCTGCCCTGCGTAGTAGTTTGACCGAGCAACGTTTCTACGATTCCGCCCTGATCGATCTAGAAATGCCGGATCTAGATGGAATTGCGCTCGGACGGCAAATTAAAGCGACACCTGAATTTGCATCTCTACCGCTAATCCTGCTAACCGCAACTCACCAGATGGATATCACTCGTCAAGCAGTGGGTACGTGTTTTAGAGATTATACGTTTAAGCCAGTGAGATCGTCGCGGCTACTGGATGTATTGGAGAGAACCCTAGGCATAGGTAATGCCGATAATACGGCTAACCCATCGCTAACTTCTACCCAAACACCCCCAAAATCTAATTTACGCATTCTCTTAGCCGAAGATAACCCCACCAATCAAAAAGTAGCAGTCAAGCTGCTAGAAAAGCTAGGTTACAGGGTTGAAATTGCGGTCAACGGTCAGGAAGTACTGACACGTTTAGAGCAAAAAACCTACGATCTGATTCTGATGGACTGCCAAATGCCGATCGTGGACGGTTACGCCGCCACGCAGGAAATCCGCCGTCGCGAGGGCGATCGCTCTCACACGATAATTATCGCCATGACCGCTAATGCCATGAAAGAAGACCGAGACAAGTGCATCGCCGCTGGCATGGACGACTACGTGAGCAAGCCGATCTCCAAGGATCAGATTCAGGCAGTTCTACAAAAGTGGGGAAATTAAAACAAACGCTTGCTGCCGTCAGGACGGATCGTACTCCAGTTCGTTTTTGCCGTAGCTAATTGCTCGTCAGTTACCTTGGCACCTTTGAGATCGGCACCGCAGAGATTAGCACCTCGCAGGTTAGCTTGACTGAGGTAAGCACCTTTGAGGTTGGCACCGCTGAGATTGGCACCGGTGAGATCGGCTTTGCTCAAGTAGGCGAACTGTAAAGTCGCCTCTCTGAGATCTGCTTGTGCCAGACAAGCACCACCAAGGTCGGCTTTAGTGAGAATGGCTCGTTGCATTTTTGCCTGCGATAAATTTGCCCCGTTCAGTTTAGCTTGGGTCATGATCGAGCCCTGAAAGCTTGCGCCCACAAGGTTTGCTTGACAAAAATCTGTCTCGGTCAGCTTAGAGCGACTTAGAACAATACCTGTGAGGGTAGCGCTAGCCAATGAAGCTTTTGCCAAGTCCAGGCTAGCAAAGTTACGCTTGCCGTGACTGTACTCTGCAATTACCTTGCGCCCTCCTCTAAGGTCTTTGCCAAATCTGGTGTAGCCCTGCGTAGAATCAACGTTGAACTGAGTGTTACCTGCTTGCGAACTAGCCAGGTTGCGAGCAGCCTGGATGCGCGAATTAGGTAGTGGCGCTGTACGATTCTGCGGAGAAGCCACAGAAATGGATGACAAAATTGGTGTTGGTGCGGCAGAATCAGGGGTTTCTGTAGGAGCGGTGGGGGAGGCTCCACCACCACTTAATGCTTGTACAACTTCGGATGCTGTCCGAAATCGCTCGGTAACAGTAGGCCGCAACATTCGATCGAACACAGCCGTGAGATGGGCGCTAACCTGGATTTGCGATCGCCAATTAATTTGACCGGTATAAGGATCGTGGCCGAAATCCTTGGGCGATCGCCCTGTAAGCAGATACAAACAACTCATAGCGACAGCATAAAGATCGCTAGAGTACACGGGTCGCATTGCCATCTGCTCTGGCGGAGCAAAGCCTGGAGTCCCGATTGCAAAGTTAGTCAAAAGTCCGCCAGGATCTTCTTCGTCCGAGTCTTCTGCTGCAGTGGCCTTATTCACCTGGGTCGATACAGCCCCAAAGTCAATTAACACCAACTGGCCATCTTGTTTGCGCCGGATGATATTAGCGGGTTTAATATCGCGATGGATCACGCCGCAATCGTGGATGAATCCAAGCGCGGGCATAATTTCTTGTAAAATCTTGCGAATATCAACCTCGCTAAAAATACCGCGACGCTCGAATTCTTGCTTTAGCGTTTCCCCTTCTACATATTCCTGAACCAGGTAGAAATTTTTGTCTTCAACAAAATAGTCAAGCAGGCGAGGAATTTGGGGATGGTTGCCAATTTTTCCTAATGTAAAGGCTTCGCGTTCAAACAACTCGCGTGCCATTTTGAGAACGCTGGGCGACTGCGAGTTGGGACGCAACTGCTTGATCACGCAGGTGGGATGCCCAGGTAAGCCCTCGTCCGCAGCGAGGAAGGTTGCCCCAAACCCCCCCTTACCAAGCGGACGCATGGCTTTATAGCGATCGCGCAATCTCAGGCTCGAACCACAGGCAGCACAAATGCTATCCTGGTCGGAGTTTTCGGGTCTAGGACAATTCGGATTAACGCAATAGCTCACAATAATATTACTGCTAACTTCTAATCCCTTCAGCATGCTTTGGGGCAACTATAAAAAGATACATGATGTATCACTGAGAAACTATTTTGCCCAAATATTTTTAAATTTTAGCCCCCCATCCAGATAGATCTTGCATTTGCAATTACTAAAACTGACTGACTTGCTAATAATCTTCGCGCTCCCCTTGATCTCTGATGTTGAAATCAGTGACTACATCAACATCAGGAGAGGATGACTCAGGGCGCGATGAAGGACGGCGACGCCTGGATGACGATCGCTCTGAAATGTCGGGATTGCGATCGTCCCACCCATTAGAGCTGTCGTAATTATTACGTGGAGAACTATTATTAGGATTATTACTGGGCCTAGGGCGACGTTGCTTTGGCGTTACAGGGCGAATATCATCATCGTCAATGTCGATTACGGAGTCAGAGTCTCGCCTGGAGCGGCGAGATGACCGCTCCTGACCAATATCGCCTCTAAGCTCGGTGGGGCGATCGGTGTTAGCCCCTGTACCGCGCATCCGCCTGGTATCGCGCTGACGACGCGATGCGATCTCTCTGGTTGGGTCGAGTTCCACGCGATAGTCCCGCCCAATTGGCTCGTCGTCCATTATCGGCCCCATAGACTGGTTGGTACGTCTAGCTTGAGTTGACAAGGCTTGACGCAATACGAGAGTCTCGATCGCAAACCAGCCACCAAAGCCAACCACTAGGACGTGGGCAAGCTGCGTGGTAATGTCCATACGGAAATTGAATGCCAGCAGAATAATGCCATACACCAAGGCGATGGCAGAGAAAAAGATATCGTGATCCCTAGCTAGCTCTGGCCGGAAGCTTCGCACAAAATAAAGTCCTACACCTCCTAGCGCTGCAACTATTGCCAGGATAATCATCAGCGGATTACCGCCTATATTAATCATGATGCTTTGTTTCTCCTACGTCTTGCATGTGAGGCATATAAACAACTAGCGCCCTCCTGGATATCCTCTAGTTTATATCTTAACCACAGATCGTCAGCTCAGGTCTACAACTAGCTAGCTGCACCCACTATAAGCTCGGCACATATAACCTCAGCTAAATTGTGAACTCCTGGCGTTCGGGAATTAACCGCGCCGCGTGACTTTGTCTCTTTGGCTAATCCAAATTAGGGCAGCAGTAATAGGGATCACGACGATCGCCGCACCCCACACCAGGCTCCACAGAAAGTTACTTAAAGATGCTGTCATAATAATTAGTCCTAAATAGTGATGAATAATATGTGAAATTTCTTGAGCTATCTTAACATTTTCGCGATGTTTAGAGTGCCATGAAATATCTACTAATGTTCGCGATCGCCATCGTTACGATTGACCCACCGCACGATCCAGTAGCCGATCGCCAGACACAAAACCGCCAGCGCCAGACCAGCAATATCAGCGTTTGCCGCTTTGCTATCAAAAATGATGATCTTACGCGCCACGGCTGTCAAGGAAGTCACGATCACCAGTTCTAGCTGGATCACGTGCTTGCGCAGGTAAGCTGTAATATTTTCTAGAATTTCTAAGGCGATCAGAATATTTAAAAACAGGCCGAAAATTGTAATCAGAGAGGTAGTAAAAAAACCTAAGGGTTCCGCGAACAGTTCCTTGGACAAATATATGCACAGATCGCCTACCGCCACTAAGGTGACTACCACCATAGCGATCGCCAGTACCTTAGACACAAGGTTCTCAATTCTTTCGATCGAATGAAGAAACTGATTGTCCTCAAAGGCGATCGCCATCCGTTTTGATAGTCGTTTAAATAGCTGCACGATCTTGATTTAGGCGATAAAAACTAGGGACTATCTTAGCCCCTAGAGTTAAACAATTCCTTAAGGTAAAAAAGATATTTAATAACAGCGCCCTGCGAGTTAGAACTCAGCTCTTCTCATCCTCATCATGGGCAAAACGATTGTAGAGAAAGTCTAACGCATAGTTGCGGAGGGCGTAGTATTGCGGATCTTCCATAATTTGGGTGCGATCGCGCGGACGCGCAAACGGAATATTCATAATTTCGCCGATGTTTGCGGCTGGGCCGTTGGACATCATCACGAGGCGATCGGCCAGGAATAAAGCTTCATCGATATCGTGGGTGATCATCAAGACCGTGCAACGGTTTTCACTCCAGATATTGAGCAACTCTTCCTGCAATTCTTCTTTCGTGATCGCGTCCAGCGCGCCAAACGGCTCGTCGAGAATCAGCACCTCAGGACGGATGGCGAGGGCACGGGCGATCGAGACCCGCTGTTTCATACCACCAGAAATTTGAGGCGGTTTCTTTTCTGCTGCTTCTGACAGTCCCACCATTGCTAAGTGGTGCTGCACGATGTCTACCTTCTCTGATTGTGGCTTGTCGGGGAACACTTCATCTACTGCTAGATAGACGTTTTCAAATACAGTCAGCCAGGGTAAGAGGGCATAATTTTGAAATACCACCATGCGATCCGGGCCTGGCTTGGTGATGAGATGCCCCCGCAATCGGACTTCACCTCTAGTAGGTTTAGCAAAGCCCGAAACCATATTCAAAAGCGTCGACTTCCCACAACCAGAGTGACCGATAACGCAGATAAACTCTCCTTGAGCTACCGTCAAGCTGACACCTTCCAGCACCACATAAGGACCAGTAGAAGTGGGGTAAACTTTGGCAACCTGCTCGATCGATAAGAAGGCATTTCGAGCGTTCTCTTGTGGCGATCCTGTCGAACGACCTGTATGAGTAAGAGTTGAATTAATCATATTTGAAATTATCATTACCTAAGGTTTAAGCAAGCGATATAGAAATTAAATTAAGCCACTGCGGGGGATCGAGAGTCCATGACGATTTCGGCCATGGTGAAATCGCGTTTGATTTCCAGGCTATTGAGGTAAGCGATCGGATCTTCGGCATTGAACGTAGTGCCGTCAAATAGCTGAATGGGACCCCGGTTATATGTAATTTCAGACAGGCCGAGTTCTCTGGCCGCAGTGCTGAACGTACCGACGCGACAGGTTTTCTCCACTACCTCTACCCAGTTACGCGGGAAAGGCGTGTCTCCCCATCGCGCCATTTGCGTCATGTGCCAGAGTTGCTCCGTACGGCTGGGGCGATTTACACCAGCACCATAAAAGAGATGGTGGGCGTACTCTCGCATGGGCTGCTCCAAACTACATTCAGTACTATTGGGGTCGCCCAGTTGAATGTAATTAATGTTAGTACTTACATATTCTCGTTGCGACAAAATTTGCCTGATTTCTTGAGTATGGGCGGGATCCGTACAGTAAATGCAAGCTTCTAGCAAAGCTTTCACAAGGGCAATGTGAGTGTTGGGATAGGCATTGGCCCAGTCTTCCCGCACTCCCAAGACCTTGCCGGGATGGCCTTTCCAAATTTCCAGATCCGTGGCAACTGTAAATCCCACCCCTTCTATGGCTGCTCGCAGGTTCCAGGGTTCGCCGACACAGAAACCATCGATCGTGCCTGCTTTTAAATCCACCACCATCTGAGCTGGGGGGATCGACTTGAGCTTGACATCGCGATCCGGATCGATGCCACCCGCTGCTAACCAATAGCGCAAGAGCAGGTTATGCATGGAGGAAGGATGGACTACACCCATGCGATGTTGTTGTTCGGGAGAGCTGCGTAACATTGTCTTAAAGTCCGACAGCGTATAGATGCCTTGCTCGTAGAAGCGCCTGCAAAGGGTAATAGCATTACCGTTACGGGTCATGTTTAGAGCGCTGACGACAGGTATGCAACGACCATCATTACCACCGAGGGTTAACCAGAGGGGGAGCCCAGAAGGCATTTGTGCGGCATCTAAATAGCCGCCACTAATACCATCGACGATACCGCGCCAACTAGTTTCGCGGACTAGCGTCACTTCATCTAAACCGTGTTTGGCAAACAAGCCCTTTTCTTTGGCGACGGCGAGCGGCGCGCAGGCCGTGAGCGGTACGAAACCGATGTCCAGGTTTACCTTCTCCAACCCGTGACGGGCAACAACCGCTACCTTCTTGGCTCTGAGTTTCTTAATGCGTTTTTGCTGGTTGAGGAAGTAAATAATTTCCGATCGCAAGCTGTAATAACTGGGATGGTTCACGACTTCCATGCGCTTGCGGGGGCGGGGAATATCCACCTCCAGAATTTGGCCGATTTTCGAACCTGGACCGTTGGTGAGCATGACAATGCGATCGGAGAGCAACACGGCTTCATCGACATCGTGGGTCACCATCACGGCAGTGGCGTGGGTTTCTTCGCAGATCTGCATCAGCTTTTCTTGCAAATTGCCTCTCGTCAGCGCATCTAGCGCCCCAAATGGCTCGTCCAGCAACAATAACTTGGGGCGTACGGCCAGGGCGCGGGCGATCGCCACCCGTTGTTTCATCCCGCCTGATAGCTGGCTGGGCGGTTTATTCACCGCATGGGCCAGACCAACCATCTCAATGTGGTGCTGAATGATTTCGTTGCGCTCGGCTTTGGGGAGGTTGGGCATCACCTCATCGACAGCCAGGGCAATGTTTTCCCGCACGCTCAACCAGGGCAATAGAGAATAATTTTGGAAGACTACCATTTTATCCGGCCCTGGTTTTTTGACGATCTGACCTTCCAGGGTTACCTCGCCATCGCTCGGCAAATCCAGACCCGCAATCATGTTGAGTAATGTTGACTTACCGCAACCAGAGTGACCGATCAAGGAGATAAACTCCCCCTTCTTAATCTGCAGGTCGATACCTGTCAGTGCGATGTATTCGCCGCCACCACCCAATGGAAAAACCTTATGAATGCTATCTGCAACTACGTAAACGCTCATGGAAACTTCTTCCTCTCCTTCAGTTATCGGTTATTAGTTAGAAGATGCAGACTGGAACTCTTTCTCCTACCTTCCGCATCAGTTTGTGTTTGCCATTCGTTGCTTACCGGGGCAGGTTATCTTTGTTCTTCCGGTAGAATTTGCGTTTGCAACCAGGCCATGCAGCGATCGAGAATCAAGCCAATCGCACCAATATAAACTAAAGCCAGGATAATGTCGCTGATATAGTTATTCTGATAGGCATCCCAGATAAAGAAGCCGATTCCCACAATCCCCGACATCACGATCTCTGCGGCGATAATTGCCAACCAGGCTAAGCCGATTGCAATTCTCAGACCGGTAAAGATGTAAGGCAGTGCGGAAGGGATGAGGATCTTGAAGAAGAATTTTCGGGGGCTGAGCTGTAAAACTTTTTTGACGTTGATGTAGTCTTGCGGTATTTGCTGCACGCCGACCGCCGTGTTAATCAAGATCGGCCAAACAGCCGTAATAAAGATGACAAAGAGAGCTGCTGGTTGGTTTTGCTGCAAAGCAGCTAGAGCGAGGGGAACCCAAGCTAAAGGAGGGACGGTTCGGAGAAATTGGAAAAGGGGATCTAAGGCTTTATTGGCAAATCGGCTTAACCCGATTAAAATGCCGACGCTAATCCCTACGATCGCCGCTAGCGAATATCCAATCAGCACCCGTTGCAAACTCGCTAATGACTGCCAAAAGAGACCGACATCGGTGCCGCCGCGATTAAAGAAAGGATAGAGCAAATAGATACGAGTGCGCTCGTCCGTCCAGAGAGAAGTGGGAGGTGGCAGCTTGATCAGGCCAACCATTGAAAAGAACTGCCAGATAAGCAGAAATCCTAAAATTCCAATGATGGGAGGAAAAGCATTATTCCAGAATTTTGCGAGGGATTTATTCCTACTTCTAGAAGGAGTTAAAGTTGATGCCATGTTCTGAATGTTACCCTAAATGTTGTGAATGTGCAGTGTTGTGAACGTGCAGTTCTAACGTGATGCAGATAAGGTCTGAATCTCGCACTTAGCCTTGCTAGATTGCTAAACTAAACTTTCTTGATGGCTAGACTATCGAGATAAGCCTTTGGATTTTCCGGATCGAAGACCTTGCCATCGAAGAACTTTTCAACTCCACGAGAATCGTTAGTCGGGATATCGGCAGCAGGGATACCAGCTTCTTTAGCAGCTTCTTTCCAAATGTCCGAACGATTGACTTTGGCAATTAGTGCTTTGGCATTATTTTCTAAAGTGGACGGAGGCAAGAAGCCCCAACGCACGCTTTCCGTTAAGAACCAAAGATCGAGGCTCTTATAGGGATAAGAAACGCTGCCGCGAGGAGATTTCCAGTACATAGCAGCTTTTTGGAAGTCTTCAATCCCTGGTTGGTTATCGCCCATGATGTACGTTCCCAATAACATAGGTTCGAGGATCTTCACGGGAACGTTATAGTATTTAGCATTAGAGAGAATTTGAGCCATTTCAGGGCGATTTTCTTTCTTGTCGCACCATTGCTGGGCTTCCATAATACCCTTGAGCAACGCTTTAGTTGCCTTGGGATTTTTGTCTACCCAATCAGCTCTCATGGCAAAATATTCTTCCGGGTGAAAGGGCCAGATCTGAGCCGTCAAAGCTGCCATAAAACCGATACCTTCACCGACGATGCGAGCAGGCCAGGGGTCACCCGTGCTGAAGCCTTCCATCGTCCCCGTCTTCATATTGGCAACGGTTTGGGCTGCGGGTACGGTCAGCAGATTGACATCAGTATCGGGATTGATGCCGCCTGCTGCTAACCAATAGCGAAGCCAAAAGTCCTGGTTAACTTTAGGGAACGTGTAGGCAGCTCTGAAGGGTTTGCCAGCTTTTTTCAGCCCTGCAATATAGTCTTTCGCCTTGCTCATATCCAGGCTAATGCCCTTCCCTTCTTGACTTTTGGCGATCGCGATGCCATTACCTTGAGTGTTCAACATCGCCAGTACGTACATGGGAATTTTGGCATTGTTCTTGGTAATCAGCCCTTCCGAGATCAGGTAGGGCATGGGCATTTGCCACTGACCGCCATCGATCCCTCCTGCGACAGAACCAATTTCGACATTGTCCCTAGCCGAACCCCAGTTGGCTTGCTTGGAGACATCGACTTCTGTCATGCCGTACTTGGCAAAGAACCCCTTTTCTTTAGCGATAATTAGCGGTGCTGCTTCAAAAATGGGAATAAACCCCAGCTTGGCACTCGTCGTTTCTGGTGTGGTTTCAGCGGTCAGGTTTGCAGTCGTTCCTGTAGATGGATTGCTGGAAGTACCTGATTTTGTCGACTCCGGAGGATTGCCCAAGCAGCCTTTGAGTAAGATAGAAGTCGCGGCTGTGGCTCCTGCCGTAAATAAAAACTTGCGTCTGGAATAGCTGGGATCAAATAGGTTTCTCATAGAACTCCGGTCAATAAGCGCACTATAAATTGGGCATTCCAGAATGGAAAGACACGCAAAGTGCTTTCAAACTTAGATTGCGAGTATTATTACTACTGTTGAATAAAAACAACGAACTGGCTGGAGTGCTAGCCAACCCGCCACCAGACAAGACGGACTCGGTTCCTAGCCAGCACTTGCACGAACCCATCAAGCACATACGTTGCAGGCATGCTATGAAGTGATGAGTCATACAACAAATTGCATAAGCAAATGTAGCTGACAGTTAAGGAATTTATTTAAGGTAGATGCTCAGATCTTGGGAGATCCGAGCATCGCTTGCTTGTTCCTTGTGTTAGCGAATATGCTTAAGACAACATTAAGATAGTATTGCTAAATGAATATAAATAAAAGTCAATATTGTGTATAATCTTCATAGACTAATGTCTATACTATTGTCGCTTTACTAAAAAATCCCTTGAAGAACGCAACTCTTCACCAACTCAAAGTGTTTGAAGTAGCAGCCAGGCACGGCAGTTTTACTCGCGCTGCCGAGGAGTTATTTCTCACCCAGCCAACCGTTTCCATGCAAATTAAACAGTTGACCAAAATCGTCGGACTGCCACTATTCGAGCAGGTGGGGAAGAAGCTCTATCTCACGGAAGCAGGCAAAGTTCTCTTTAACACTTGCCAGGATGTCTTCGAGCGGCTCTCTCAATTTGAGATGACGATCTCCGATATGAAAGGGTTAAAACAGGGTCGTCTTTCTCTAGCAGTAGTTACAACTGCCAAATATGTGGTACCACGCCTCTTAGGGCCATTCTGCCAAGCCTATCCTGGCATAGATGTTTCCTTGAAAGTAGCCAACCACGATCGCTTGCTGGAACGACTAAACGATAATCAAGACGATCTCTATATTCTCAGCCAGCTACCGCCAAATACCGATATCAGCGTCTATCCATTCTTAGAAAATCCCATGGTGGTAATTGCATCGCGCGAGCACCCGCTTGCCCAAGAACACAATATTCCACTAGAAAGGATGGCAGAAGAACCTATGATAATGCGCGAAGCAGGATCGGGCACGCGTCGATCTGTTCAAAAGATGTTTGACGAGCGCAAAATTCCCCTCAAGATCAAACTTGAGTTAGCCAGCAATGAAGCGATTAAACAAGCCGTTGCCGGTGGTTTGGGCATATCAGTACTGTCACGTCATACTCTCGCCTTAGAAGGTGCAATGGGCAAACTCACAATTTTAGACGTACAGGAATTTCCAATTAAAAGTCATTGGTATGTCATTCACTTAGCAGGAAGACAGTTGTCGGTAGTTGCTCGCACTTTTTTAGAGTATCTCCAAACCGATGGTAAGAAACTGGCAGATAAAGCGATCGAAAATTAACAGCATATCTATATAGCTAACCATTTCTGATGGCTATATAACGTAAGTTAATGTATTTTTTGCCATCTATAAGATATAATGCCACCGTTAGTTTTAGCTCGTGTATTGCCCCCTGTACTCTGAGCCACTAGTGTTGCAAATCATAAATTTTGCAACATGGGGGAATGGTGGCAGAGCCCCCAGAAGGGGATTTCACCCCCTCCACCCCCTCCAAAACTTTTGTTTTGGTGTACTAGTCTATAGTCATTATTTCTGTAGGAAGTAAATGGTGCAAATTGCTCTAGACTTTTACCGCATATTAGGACTACCACCACAGGCTAACCTGGAGCAAGTTCATCATGCTTATCGCGATCGCTCGCTGTCTCTACCGCGCCGAGAATATTCAGATACGGCGATCGCAGCACGGCGACGCATAATTGACAAAGCCTACGAGATCCTGAGCGACCCTATCTATCATCAGGCCACCGATCTGGAACTGCAATCGCCCGAACTGCGATCGACAGAATCAGGATCCAACTCACCTCAAGAAGCGCAATTAGAATCGCAGGTTCAAGAGCCGGTAGAGATCCCTCAAACTATTGAAGTAAGCGATCGAGACCTGGTCGGTGTTTTGTTACTGTTACACGAATTGGGCGAATACGAGCAGGTTATAGATATTAACAACTCGTACTCCATCTCCAAGCAGATTGCTTCGACACTACAGCGATTAGATAGCGATCGGGATATCATTTTGACCGTTGCCCTATCGCACTTGGAAATTGGGCGCGATCTTTGGAAACAAAGAAAGTACGATGATGCCGCACGGGAGTTAGAGAGCAGCTATGAAATGCTTCTGAGTGAAGGTCTATTTCTGAGTATTCGCAGTGAGATTCAAGCCGATCTATTTAAACTCAGACCCTACCGCATTCTAGAGCTACTTTCGACATCTGAAGAACTCTCACCGACTCGCAAGCAAGGCTTAACGCTCCTGCACGAAATGCTGGAAGAGCGACGAGGCATAGATGGAACCGGCAATGATTACTCCGGTCTAGACATTGATGGGTTCCTGCGCTTCATCCAGCAATTACGCGGATATATGACCACAACCGAACAGCAAGCAATATTTGAAGACGAAGCGCGTCGTCCTTCTGCTGTGGCAAGTTACTTAGCTGTTTACGCCCTGATTGCCAAGGGGTTCTCGCAAAAACAACCTGCTTTAATTCGACGTGCTAAGGGGTTACTAGTAAAGCTTAGCGGTAGGCAAGATATCCATTTAGAGCAGGCAGTTTGCGCCCTTTTGCTCGGTCAAGCTGAAGAAGCTAGCAAAACACTGGAGCAAAGTGGGGAAAGAGAAAAGCTAGATTTTATTCGCGATCGCTCTAAGGGCGAGCCAGATCTATTGCCCGGCCTGTGCCTATACTGTCAAACCTGGCTCCAGGAAGAAGTCTTTCCCCATTTCCGCGATTTGCACGATCGCGCCGCCAACTTAAAAGCATACTTCGCTGACGATTTAGTGCAAGAGTACCTGGAGGAGTTATCCAGTGCCAATAGTGCAGTTGGCTCAGAATGGACTGCGGCAGCATTGCCACGCAGAAAACTACCGCTAACCTCATCAAATGAGCTCGTTCATCAGAGTTACGACAGTTATCTCAATGCATCCGAGCAACAGACATCAGATTCTCTACCCGAAACAACTACTTACTCTGGTCGGGTTCCCGTGCTAGATCGACCTGCAAGCATAGAAGAAAATAATGTTGTTGCTGAGTATTTGTCGCCACCTGCCTATAGAGAAAAATCGCATACCAAGCACAAAGAACGCAAGAAAGTTGTCGATCGCAAACCGAGATCCAGACCAAAGCCACAGATAAGCCGGGTGCTCATCCTCCTATTTGCTGCAATTGCTTTTTTGGCCGGGGGTGCATCGTTGTTAGTTTGGGGATGGCGATATCTCATCAGTCCAGCGAAGCAAGAAGCCTCAACCAAAATAGAACAACCAGTAGCCGTGTTGCTGGATCCCAAGAAATTAGAGACAAATAGCGTAGCAGCGCTGCCGGGGTCGCTAAGTCAAGAAGCTGCTACTAAACTGGTGCAAGCATGGCAGGTGGCCAAGTCAAAAGCGCTTGGCAGCAGTCACGATATCGCACTACTAGACAATATCCTTACCAATCCTGCCCTGTCTGATTGGCGATCGCGTGCTAAATCTCTCAAAGCAAATAACGCTTATTTGCAGTACATTCCCAAGTCACTGGAAATTAAAAAAGTTGTCCGTAAAGGAGATAATAAGGCAATTGCGATCGCGCAGGTGGGAGAAACCAGAAACTACTTTAGCAATGGCAATCTGGATCCTAGCTCATCCAAGACTGACACGAGCTATGAAGTGGAATACGTGCTTGTGAAAGTGGCAGATAAATGGCTAATTGCAGATATGGTAGTGGCGGAATAACAATCTAAGCGAAATGAAATTTAGCGATCTATTGCAAAAACTGGGTATCGACCCAACAGACCCCAGCGTGTCTTTTGAATATGGCGATCCGGAGATTTCTGGTGTGGCAAATCTTAAGGAAGCAGGCTCCTGCGACCTCAGCTTCATGGAAAGCAGTCGCTTCTTTTCCCAATTAGGCGAAACTAAAGCTGGGGCGCTTCTGATCGTTCAAGATGCGGAAGTAATTGCGCTAGTCAGGTCAAAGAGAATTCCCTACGTAGCTTTACCGCAGCCCAGACTAATGTTCGCACAGGCCGTTGCTATTTTTTACCAGCCCATTCATCCCCAACCAGGGATTCACCCCAGTGCCGCGATCGCCGATGACGTGCAGCTAGGCGAAGATGTGTATATTGGGCCGCATGTCGCGATCGCTTCCGGTACTAAAATCGGCGATCGCGCGATTATTTACCCCAATGTCACGATTTATCACGGTGTCACGATTGGCGATCGCACCGTACTGCACGCCAACTGCGTAATTCACGAACGCAGCGCGATTGGCAACGATTGCACGATCCACAGCGGTGCTGTCATTGGTGCCGAAGGGTTTGGTTTTGTTCCGCATACTGACGGTACTTGGGTCAAGATGCACCAGGCAGGGCGTACGGTTCTGGAAGATAATGTCGAAGTGGGTTGCAATGCCGCGATCGATCGCGGCTCGGTAGGCGATACCAGAATCGGGCGCGGTACTAAAATCGATAATCTGGTGCAGATCGGACACGGCTGCCGCACTGCGGAAAACTGCCTCATGGCAGGTCAAGCAGGTATGGCGGGCGGAGCAGAACTAGGTAAAAACGTGATTCTGGCGGGACAAGTTGGCGTTGCCAACCATGTCAAAATCGGCGATCGCGTCGTCGCTGCCGCTCAAACTGGCATTGCCCAAGATATTGAAGCAGGATCTCAGGTAATTGGAGCGCCTGCCATTCCGGTCAAAACATTCCTGAAAGCATCAACACTATTTCGAAGATTGCCAGAGATCTATAAAACGATCAAAGAAATCCAGAAGAAGTTGGGATAGATGGGGGTTGGGGTACTCCCTGCGGTCGTCAGGGGTTGGGGGTTGGGTTGATTCGATGGGTGGTGGATGATGAGTGATGGATGATTTGGGGTGATGGGCATGGGCGTAACGCAGGGGTTTAGCATTTGTCCGATAACCTTCGCATCAAACGCAAGCATTCATGACAAATGCTAAACCCCTGCCAGGGTCGTTTCCGGGTTCGTTTCCCGTTACGCGATCGCCGTTCGCTGTTCCCCCATATTGTTTTTATCCCCCCTCTCCCGGATGGTTTCAAGCCCTTTCGCGTAAGATAAGTAAATAATTAATGACTAAATAACTGACGATATGACTACAGAGACAGCGGAATCATTATTTAATCAAGGACTTGAACGCTATAAGGCGGGGGAAGATGCCGCTAGCCTGATTCCTACCTTCGAGAAAATATGCGATCGCCAGCCTAAAGTTGCCAGTAGTTGGATCTGCCTATCATGGTTGTACTTGCTAGATGGTAAGTCAAATCAAGCGCTCAAAGCCGCCCAAAAAGCTGTCAAACTCAGCCCAGAAGACCCTCAAGCGAGGATTAATCTGGCGATCGCCATGCTGGAGACCTCACAAAAAGGTATCCGCGAGCATATCGAGGTTGCACAGAACTGGTTGATGCTGATGAAGGATTTAAAGCCAGAAATTGTTGAGAATTTTGAAGAAGGTATGCGACGCAAGCCAAATTGGACTAATCTTGAAAAGGTTAAAAATTGGGTATTTGAACCAAATACGTAGTTGGGTATTGTTAAATTTCCTTCATGTAAATCGTTAATTCCGACGTAAAAACGTCAAAAGTTTACACAACTTTAAGATCGCCTGAGTTTAGCGCAGGAAAACTTAACGCATCATTTAATTTTGGAATGATAACCTTAGAGAATAATTGATGTTTAAGTTTCGATTTAATAAGGAGTTTAAAATGATTGATAATGTCAGAGTAAAACCCGATACCAGAAACCACAAAGGCTTCTTCGTCTTAGAATCTTCTTATAAATTAATTGATATTAATCAGAATGGTTGGGCATTAATTTGTCTTGATGATGCTAACTGCCACTATGTCGATCCTGACGATCTCAAGATGCCCAAAGGTTGGAAGAAAGCTGAAAACGGAAAGTTTGCTTCTGTGTAGAAATATTGGATTTCTATCCAACTTTTGTGGTTTGATCCCAGTCAAGCCACAAATTTTTTTATGAGGATTTACGATGATATAGCCATTGGTTTGTGCCTTCTTAAAATACCTATGCGGCGATCGCTATTGTTAGACTACTTTAGTACTTAGCAACTTGTAACCTGTAATAAAGTTCTAAGAATTTCTAAATTTTTATACATTTATACATATTTTATATATGGGTGACAAATTGCATTTCTAAACAGTTGCCACTACAATCTGTGATATTTTTCGCGATGTCCTATGCAAACTAATTCTGCTAAGCAGTCCGAGCCATCCCAAAACAACTATCAGCCTTCCGTCCCAATATCCCTATATAAGGAGCTAGCAGCGGAACTGCAATCAGCGCAGCATAAGGTAACTTCTTTGCAGTTGCAAAACGAGCATTTGCTAAAAACAAATCAAACTTTAATTCGAGAATTTACCAAGGAATTCGAGGCGATCGCCATCTCTAGCCAGCAGTTGCTTCAGCTTCTGAAAACTCTGAGCGTAGATACACAGGAGCAGTTATCGCCACAACTAGAAATCAAGCCGCAAGAAATCAAGCCGCTAGAAGAACCCAAGCTGCAAGATTTCACCCCGCCGCCATCGGTAGTAAATCATTTAGTGGAGCCAGTTGCTAAATCTAAAGCTGTAAATTACTTACAGGTAAGTACGCCACACGTACAGGGAAATAAGGCACAGGAAAGCAAGCCGCAGGGAAATAAGCCCAGACCCAACAACAACAGCAGCAGTAATAGTAACTCTGCAAAAGTAGATCGCGTCGATCTGCCTAGAAAGTCCCAGGAATCTGTAGTAAAGCCGAAACAGGCGAATGTGTCGTCACCGCAAACCAAAAAACAAGCAGTTACCAGGGTTGTCGCGGATGCTAAGCCCCCCACATCATCGCCAGCCAGTTCCTCACCCGCATCTAAACTGAAGACGCACCAGGAAGAACCATCCAACCTAAATAATCTGGAATCAACCTCCGACGAGGGCAGTATCAATGGCTGGTGGTTGGCACTAACAATCCTCCTGATCGTAGTTACTTCCTTTGGTGCTGGCTACTTTTTAATGCGCCCGCTTGTTAAATCCAAATAGTCGCCACTGAAAAAACTGGCAACCCCTTTTGACTATGCATGACGGCATTATTCATGAAGAATACTAAGGAAGGGTAAAGATGTGCTGCGGTCGTTGTCTTCTGCGTATTTTGGTATGAACTCACGCACGCAGCCTATGGAGAAGTTTGTCGTTGCAAGGGGATCTTCGATATACCTGATGGACGTGCCTTTTATATCGACTTTGTAGAAGGCATGACAGATAGCATCTATGTACCGCTCAATCTACCTAGATGGTTAGAAGAAAGACCCGAACGCTTTAGTGGTATTGAAGTAGTGGGGCGAGGTTTTGATAGTCCTGTCTGCATCATTTTTAACTTCTGGCGATCGCTGCCTACACTCATCAGCGATCGCTTTTTAATATCTGTCCCTTTCCAACTGCTCTATGGCTCGCTGCCAATACCATTCTTCAGGCTTACCAGGATTCTTGACCTTTAGGTTGTTAACTAGACGATGGGCAGCAGCGCGATCGCCTTGCAATCTTTCAAATAGTTTCTTCTGTAGGTCATAGGTTCTACTTACGCTTGCAGTTTTGTTTTTACTAGGGTAGGGCTTAAACGGCTTGAGTGGTGTTCTCCCTCCTGGACGTTGAAAATCTTTCCAATTTACTCCAAAGAAAAGCCCGTATAGCAAAATAACCACAGCTACCTGTGGAATCATGTATAGAATATGAAAACTCAAGGGGGGCTGAGAATATAGCCGGATTCCTATGATGGCGTAGAGCGTAGGGGTGAGAGCCGAGGTAACTGAGACTGCTAGAGAGGAGGATAGTATCCAATAAGCTATTTTTGTATTAAGCATCTTTTCCCCCTACACAATATCAAAGACAGGTTTTGGCTTCCTTAGATACACCAGATCCCACGGCTAGCTCTTTATGGCATTCAATGCCATTTCTTAGAATCGTTACCTTGACTTGAGAATTACTGCTGTATAGGCTACCTGTGGCAGTGACATAGGCACTCCTAGGAGCATTAAAGGTTACTTTGTAAGGAAGCCTATCTTCTATCTTCTCAATTCTCGTAGGTATAGTCCCGATTATATAAACTCCAACAAATCTATCCCCCGTACTGCCCTCAAACCTGATTTCGTAGCTATCTTCTCCCTGAATCGCTGCTACTGGGCTAGAGACAATTGAGGTGGGATTGCTATCTATCTTTGCAAGTATGAAGCCCGTAGAGAATCCCGCTGCCAATAGAAAAATTGAACCGATCGGCTTTTTCATCTAATTCCAGCCTCACCCCGCCATTGTTAATAAGAGTTCAGCACCCGTTTTAACAACCCTCAAGACATCTTCGCGGGGAAGATTCTCTAAATCTTTAATTACTGCATCTACAGGTTTAGCTTGTTGATGCGGTTTCCCATCCAAGACAGCCTTTATCTCATCTAGCGTATAACCTGCCATCATTGCGATTTTGGCTAGGTTCTTAGTATCTGGAATTGCTCCGTTCTCCCAGCTTATGACAGCACTGGCAGAAACCCCCAAACTACGTGCAAAAGCCCTACGACTTTTTGAACGCTTTACCAAGTCGTTAATTATTTTTTGCAGTTTTTCTCTACCTTCAAGGCTTGACATGGTGATAAGTCTACTTACCGACTAGTCAACATTTTACCCGTTTCCCTAGTCAACCTGGTGACCACTTGACAGATAAACTTATCACCCTGTGGCTTGGTAGATGTAATTATCAACTGGTCATATGAATAACCAAAAAACAAAGAGGAAAACTACCCCCAAAAATGAGCGTCCTGTTAAAATTTCCTGCTTTCTTCCCTATGAACTGGCTGAAAGGGTTCGTTTTGAAGAGTATTCAGAGAAAAAGACAAAAAGTGCTATTTGTTCTGAAGCGCTACAAGAGTACTTCCACCGCCGCGACTACGCACAGGAGAGAGCCTAATGCTGACGGCAGAGAAATTCCCAGGCTACGAACTGCGGCTCCCCTTCTACCTGGAAGCCTTCACCGAGTATTTACCGCGAAGCGACGGCGACGCTTGAGAATCCCGATCGGCTGCTTACAGCAACGGAATTTTTGCGCGTCGGCAAACGGCTATCATGAAATCGCATGGCTGCTCAAACTCCCCGACTTGCCTCCACCAGGCAAGCAATTATTGCGGGAGCAATGGCAGCTAATGCATTGATTTTATGGCTACGCAGGGATAAAAGCCATGCCTATGAGCCGCGCACTTTATCCCGTTGATTGGGAAGCGATGTCACCGCCGCGCCCACGCTAGTTGCTCCTCTAACTATCAGGAAAGGCTATCAAACTGACCTTCTGCGGGTAACGCAAATAGCCTGATTATTGGAAGGGTTAATATACAAGACTTCTAGGTTCCTTTAAATTATTTTGGACTAATTTACTTGGACTAGCTTATTTACTTGTCTATGTGTAAAATTAGCTCCACATAGGCATTCTAGCTCTTTAATCCAAAATGTCAACCGAGTTTAATTTTGACGAATCATGCTGGTATTCCGGCTGCGATGATACCTATTTAGCAGAGTTGCTGCCAGCCCATCCTGGCTATTGGTTTGTCGTGCTTCTAGGTCGCGGCTATCTGGCAACATCCGATCGCCCTTTTCCCCGGAAAAACATCGTCAACTTCCTGGCTAAGCATGGCTTTGTGTTCGATCTCGCGATCTGGGAATCCGTTGTATCCGATCGCTTCACCCAAAACCCCTTTTTATCAAAAACATCTGCTCGCAGGGCGATCGCGGTTTGTCAAACTGGCAAGCATCAATTACCCCAAAGACCTGCTGTAGTTGAATTCGGTCAAAATACCGAGACAAAACCTAAATCCAGGCGGAGATCGCAGGTTTGCTTTATCCTCACCGCCGACCGGGAATTTCTGCACGTAGGCACGGCGCTCGATCCGCACAGTTCTCTGCAAAAGCTCCAGGCTGCTTACCCGCAAACATTAAACCTGATTGGCTCTCTTCCCGATCGCCGTAAGCTCGGCCAAACGATTCACCAGCAGTTCGGGCACCTGAATACTCAGGGAAACTGGTTTCGCTATTCCCAGGAACTACAAGCCCATATCGCATCCCTACTTGCGACTTAAATAGGCTTTGCGTTTCGGTTCCTCGAAGTGCTCGATCGCGTATCTTAGCATCGTGCGCGGCATCTGCGTGCAATAACGATCCAAAAAAGTCTCCAGGGTTTGCCTATCTTTCTTCCCAACTTCGCGCAAAGCCCAGCCCACCGCCTTATGAATTAGATCGTGCGGGTGGTTAAGCAGAATAACCGCAATCTGCCACGTATCCTCAAATTGGTCGTGCTTGATAAATTCCATCGTCGTAATTATGGCAATCCTTTGCTCCCAAAGGCTTTCAGAACGCGCCAGATCGTACAGAACACTGCGATCGCGCTCTAGCAAGTACGCTCCCAAAATCGGGCGACAGGTGACATCCACTAAATCCCAGTTATTTATCCATTCTGTATGTTGCAAATAGAAGGTCGCGATCTCTGATTGCTCTGCCACAGAGGCTTTAGGAAACTGATAGGTCAAAATTAGTAACGCTGTCAGGCGTTCCTCGTGAATCTTACTCTGCAACAGATTTTCGATATCCAACAGATTCAAATCCACATATGCCTTTGCTAGCTTGCGTTGCTCGGGGACGGCGATTCCCAAGAACTCATCGCCTTCGCCATACTCGCCTTTGTCAGTTTTAAAGAAGCGGCTGAGTGCCTTAGCCTTCTCTGAATTGCTAAGAGCCTTTAGCTTTTGTTTCAGGTCGTCAAGTCTACTCACGATTTTGTTATCATACTAAGAATATGAGACTTATATTTAGTCTAATTTCAATTTACTGAGTCTTAAATGAGACCAGGTGGAGCCGATAATAGCGGAAAGAAATGACCGACTGGCCCCTGTCCCTTACCGATCGCCAGACTGTGTTTTAATGCCTGCGTGACATAGGTTTTCGCATCTTTTACCGCTATTAGCTTGGGCTTACCCAGTGCCAGATTGGCGGCGATCGCTGCCGATAGCGTGCAACCCGTACCGTGCGTGTGGGGAGTCTCAACCGTCTCAGTTCGCAATACCTCGATCTGCCCATCCTCACACCACACATCCACGCCGCGCAGTTCCCCTGGCATCCCACCGCCCTTGACCAGCAGAGTTTTTACACCTAGGGATAGGATCTTCTGGGCGGCCTGTTGCATATCCGCTAGCGTGGCAATCTCCATGCCAGCTAGGATTTGGGCTTCGTAGCGGTTGGGCGTGGCGATCGCGGCAAGGGGTAAAAGCAACCGCGTCATGCTTTGCACGGCATCGTCATCGATTAACTGCGCTCCGGTACGCGATACCATCACCGGATCGACTACGACATTGGCAAAACCCATTGCCGCCAACTTCTTGGCAATCGTGCGGATAATCTCCTGGTTCAAGAGCATCCCCGTCTTAACTGCCAGGACGCGGATATCCGTCACCACCGCCTCGATTTGCGCCGCCACCGCCTCCGGTGACATGGCATCTACCCGATTTACTCCCAGCGTATTCTGCGCAGTCACGCAGGTAATAGCGCTCGTACCGTGCACGCAATGAAATGCAAACGTCCGCAAATCCGCCTGAATTCCCGCCCCACCGCCGCTATCCGAGCCAGCGATCGTCATAGCAACAGGCACGTTCGTTCGATCCAAAATATTAGTTGGCATATCAAAATTTATAGTCTTATTTCTAGAATGCAAGACATATACTGAGTCTATAAATAACATTATGAGTCTTATTCATAGACAAAAAAGAAGAATCTTCTCCGCGAGCTAAGTAGTCGGATTGCTCTTTATTTGTTGAAGTAGTTCTATTATGGCATTTGGGTTGTTCTGCATCATTTGCTCCAATGCATCTTTACTCATACCCGTTTCGCGTTGAAGGGAAAGCATCATCAGCGAAATCGCCACGGATTGCGTATGCGGATGATCTTCGCCAAATGTTGCCATTAAAATTCCCAAAGCCCTTTGGAAAAGCGGTTCCGCCTCCGCGTACTTCCCTTGCGATTGGTATAGCAATGCGAGATTATTGACGCTTTGTGCGACATCAGGATGGTCAGCTCCCAGTTTTCGTACCCTAATTTCCCACGATTTCAGGTGTAACAGTTCTACGATTTCGCCGTAATTCCCTTGCAATTGGTGTAGATACGCGAGATTATTGAGGCTTCGTGCGACATCAGGATGGTCTGCTCCCAGTTGCCCTTTAGTAATTTCGAGCGATCGCAGGTATAGAGGTTCCGCCTCCGCGTACTTCCCTTGCAACTGGTATAGATGTGCGAGATTATTGAGAAAGGTGGCAACATCGGGATGGTCTGCTCCCAGTTGCCCTTCAGTAATTTTGAGCGATCGCAGGTATAGAGGTTCCGCCTCCGCGTACTTCCCTTGCAACTGGTATAGATGTGCGAGATTATTGAGAAAGGTGGCAACATCGGGATGGTCTGCTCCCAGTTGCCGTTCAGTAATTTCGAGCGATCGCAGGTATAGAGGTTCCGCCTCCGCGTACTTCCCTTGCAACTGGTATAGATGTGCGAGATTATTGAGAAAGGTGGCAACATCGGGATGGTCTGCTCCCAGTTGCCCTTCAGTAATTTTGAGCGATCGCAGGTATAGAGGTTCCGCCTCCGCGTACTTCCCTTCTGCTTTGTATAGCTCTGCGAGATTATTGAGGCTTTGTGCAACACGGGGATGGTCTGCTCCCAGTTGCCGTTCCCAAATTTCCCGCGATCGTCGATACAGCAGTTCTGCCTCTGCGTAATTCCCTTGCGATTGGTATAGAAATGCCAACCAACTTAAACCTATTGCTAAAGATTCTGGACTTCCTGTATCTTCCAAACGTTCCACTAGAAAACTCAGATGTGGCATGACGAGATTCGTTTCTGCCCACAGCGAGTATCTGGGGTTTTCCGAACTGCGTTTTGCCTCTGCCACTATCGCATCATAAGCCGCAGAGTCTAATTCTGAAGCAGTTTCCAATTGCTGCCATTTCACCGCAAAAAACTCTCGTAGCAGTTGGTGCAGTTGATAGATATCCTTGCCCACCCTCTGCAATAAATGCAAACTTACCATCTCGTCTCGCCGATCTTCTAGATCTTCCTCATCCCATTCTGGTAAACACGCTCTCACCATGCTCCAGGGAATCGGAGCGAGAGCAAATCGACTCAGCAGTCCTGCTAATGTTTGAGATTCCAATGTCAGTGTTTCCCAACTCACATCAAATGCCTCCGCCACTCCCAACGGGGCTGTCATGCCAGGATAGGCTTTCTCCAGTGCCTTTGCATCCAGGCGTTTTTCCTCCAGCCGTTTTCGCAGCGTCGCCAATCCCACATCCGTTTTTTGCTCTAGGTAGCGCCCTACCAGTTCTAACCCCAAGGGTAAGTCGCCTAGCCATTCGCACAACCACTCTGCCTGCGTCAGGTCGGCATCGATCCGACCGTCCTTCACCAACTTTCGCAACAAATTCAGAGATTCCGATCGCTCCAAAATATCCAATGTCAATTCTTGGATTCGCCCACCCAAGCGCAACCGCGTCGTCAGCAACACCTTAAAGCGAGGATTTACCGGCGGCAAAAATGGCTCGATCGCTTTATAGTCCCCCACGTCGTCAAAGATTACCAGCACCTCCCCTTCCTGCCAGTAACGCCAGCAATAGGCTATCTGCTCCGACAGTTCTGCGTCCTCTCGCGGGTTTAACAGCAACTGCGAGCGAGCAAATGCCACGATCTGACTGCCCGCATCTTCGCGCGATCGCAGCCAGCACAGTCCGCCTGGATATGCTTGCCCGTATTTCAACCCGTATTGCAATGCCAATTCCGTTTTACCGACACCGCCCATCCCCCTAACCGCCGTAATGGCAATGCGATCGCCCCCTTGCAACATCTGATGCAGTTGAGTTAAAGCTTCATCCCGCCCGACAAAAGCGATCGCGCCACTGCGCGGCAAATTATTCGGCGCTCCACCTGATATTTTGTCCTGCCCCTCCGCCGTGGTGGAATCGTTAGGCGAAGAGGCTACTGAGGGGAAAGGTATTTTTTGAGAAAGCGCTTTGTGCTGTTGTAAACAGGGCTATCCTCGCGATCGCTTGGCTGCGGACGGCAAATCGTCAGGTGATCTGTGCCCGTTACGCGGATCAAAGGTAAATCTTTGCTCAAGGAAGCGCTGACTTCATCCACGACAATACCTACTACTGGCAGGGGCTTTGTCTCTCCAAAGCACCACACAGGAATCTTGCTCAGTTTTTCATCCTGTAAGAAATCATCGTTCAACTCGCGCAAGCGACTGTGCCCAAAACTCAGTTCTTCGACGCTAGCCGTTACTTTTAATATTTTTAGCAGCGCATCATTAGCAGCTTGAACTTTGTCAGCGAGGGACGAGCCGACATGAGGAGTTGCCAAAAAGAGAATCCCTTTGGTTTGCTCTGCAACCTGCCGCCATTCCTCAGAACTCATTTAAGAAAGTATAAATACTTAGTATTTTTTGCTGCTTCAGGGGATGTATGGTACTGAAATGCTGACTTCTTACATGGTAGCAATGTGACTAAAAGAAGCTTTTCTTGACTTCCCAAATGGGTTCTCAGACTTAGCACCTTTAGCATTGCGCAAGGTCTGCTTGATTAGCAATCCCCCCATGCTATGCGTGACAAAGACCACAGGATGCCTACCTATCTCTCGGTTAGCAAACACCTCAAGCACCAGATTAGCCTGATCGTAAAGTGGATTTGTATCGCCACGCCATGCCGTGGGTGCTACCTCATAGTCCAACGACCATATCCCCAAATCTGGACGATCCTTTCCCAACCATACCGGCCAGAAATCTAATTGACCTGCATCTAGCCTAGTGCCATCGCGATCGCACTGTTTCTGCAACTGCTTAATCTCATCGGGGTTTGCGTGCCACGTTTCCAAACCGTCGCCTCCCAACCCATGCACGAATACGACATCCCCAAACCGCTCCAGATTGTCGCATCCCCCAATCTTAATCAGCTTTGCCATCGCAACCCTAAACCTATATTTATATGCAAGAATTATAGCTGTTTTCAAAGTAAAAAGGGCGTTTGCGCGATCTTTGACTTTGCTATATCCTGGCATGCCCCCAATATCGCTCTTACAGCGTGAGTCTTAATTTATAGACAAAAATTGCTCGACTAAATTATTTATACCAATCCGCAATCGCAAGCCCTACAACTCTTGAGAACTCACTAACGTTATGGGTCACAAGAGTTGCCTGACGTGCCAAAGCTGTCCCAGCAATCAAAACATCGATTGAACCTATAGGCGTACCTTGTTTCTCTAATTGAGCGCGAATTGATGCAGCAGCAAAGGCATCAGCATAATCGAACGGTACTAAATTAACTTGGCTCGATAGTTGTTGAAGCTGTTGGATGCGTTTTGCAGGTGAGATGGACTTTGCAATTCCAACATGCAATTCAAAAAGAACGATTGTAGAAATAGCAATTTCTTGAGGAGAGACGCTAGCAAGATTTTTTAAAACCTGCCCTTGACCTTTAAAGTAGTAGATTAGAGTATTGGTATCTAGAAGATACATCTTATAGGCTCTCCCGTAAAATGTCGTGTCCAGAAGTTGCACGAATCTCCTCTAGCGAAGGGAAATCCTCACCCCAGCTTCCTGCTAAGGAATTAACAAGCTCTGTCCAGGAACTAGTAACGCCAGTACTATCTGTTCGATCTGCATTTAGAGATTTAGCACGAATAAATTCAGCAAAGTCCAGGATTTCGCTAGCTTGCTCTTGAGGAAGGGATTTAACAAGTTCGTAAATTTGTTCGGCGATAGTCATAATGTTCCACAGATGAAGTAAACAACTTAAAGGCGGTAATATTGCTCCGGCAATGAAAAAGAAAGCATAGGATAATAGAAGTAAAGGCACAAGGAGGTTTGACATGGATAAACCAGATGGCCGACACCTATCGATAGAGACGCAAAATTACCTTCGACAGCAAGCGATCCGGTTGCGAGAACAAGGGAAACGAGTATGTGATATTAGTGAGTACCTGGGGATTCATCGTAACACGATTACGGAGTGGTGGTGGGCGTATCAAGATTACGGAGAAGCAGCCCTGTTTCAGCAGCGACGAGGACGAGAGGTAGGGGAAGGGCGCAGTTTAAGTGCCTCAGAGGAAACAACGATTGAAGAAATGCTGCGGGGACACAGCCCGGAGGAATACCAGATCGAGAGCGCCTTGTGGAGTAGACGAGCCGTAAAAGCCTTAATCGAGCAAGAATTAGGTGTGGAGATGCCAATCCGCACAGTGGGGGAATACCTCAAACGATGGGGCTACAGCCCCCAGAAGCCGATCGAACGTGCCTATGAGCAAGACCCCGCTGCCGTGAAACACTGGTTACAGGAAGAATATCCCGCGATTGAGCAACGGGCACAAGCAGAAGGTGCCGAAATCGAGTGGGGAGATGAATCGGGACTCAGTTCTGATGAGTATGGAGGGCGAGGTTATGCACCCAAGGGGCATCCCCCTGAAATTCGTCCTAGTAAACGCGAGCGGACACGGTTGAATTTCATTGCTAGCATCAGTAATCAAGGCACGATTCAATTTATGCTTTACACCTGTACCTTGACAGCCCCAGTATTTATTGAATTTCTGCAACGGTTGATTGACAAGCGTTCAAGCAAACTGTTTTGGATCGTGGATCGCCATCCCGTCCATCGAGAGCGCCCCGTGCAGCAATGGTTAGAACAGCACTCCCAGGAGATCGAGTTATTTTATTTGCCTTCCTATGCGCCGCAGTTGAATCCAGTAGAGTATTTCAATGGTGATGTGAAACAGGGAGTTCACGCCAAACCTCTGACGCGAAACCTGGGTCAATTAAAACATAGATTGCTATCTCAACTGCAGAAATTGCAGAGATTGCCTGCCCACATTAGGAGTTACTTTAAGCATCCATCTATTATTTATGCTGCTCTATAGATTGCATTCTATTTTATTGCCAAGGCAATAACTCAATTATATGAAGCCCAAACACTTCTCGTTTCGTTATAGTCTGGCACAGTTCCTATATTGCTTTTACAAAGCTTGAATGCGCTTTATCAGGTCATAGAACGGCTGCCAATCATCCTCTTCCGTAATTCTCTCCCATACCGCTTCGATTTCCGGCCTGAGTAGACTCGTCGTGGGATTGGCCTGCCGCAACCGCTCTGCGATCGCCGCCATCTCCCCCTCAGGCATTCTAATTAGATAATGATGGTAGAGCGATCGCCAGTTATCTAAAATCTGCTGATGCTCTTCGCCCAGTTCCCATTCCACCCGATCCAATATATTGCTGCGATCTTCTCGCCAGGTGCGATCGAACTGCTGTCTGAGTGCGATGAAGAAGTCATGGTAACCCATCTGCGTAGAGCCGACAAACTGAAGAGTTAATGTAATAATTTCCTCTGCTTCTGAGGGCGAAAGCTGCTCCAATCCCAACCGATTTAGCATCATGCGGCAATACTCTTCGCGATAATGCTCCTTGAATTTCGCTAAGCCCGCTTCCAAATCCGACTGTTCCATCACCATGCGCAATGGATACTGCAACATCTCCAGATTCCAATAGCATACCGCTGGCTGATTGGCATAACGGTAACGCCCATAGTAGTCGAAATATGCCGCTGTAAAATTTGGATCGTAGGTGGAAATAAACGCATAGGGGCCATAGTCGAAACTCTCACCCGTAATCGACATGTTATCCGTATTCAAGACCGCATGACAGAAACCCACCGCCATCCATTGCGCTACAAGGGCTGATGTCCTCTGCACTAGTTCGGCATAGAACTCTGCATAAAGCTCTCGTTCGTCTACCTGAGCGATCGCTTTGCCCCTCAGCAAATGCGAATAATACACTTCGATGACATGATTCAAAAGCTTTCGAATGAAATCCGCTCTGCCGATTGCGTGCAATCGCTCGAATGTCCCAAAGCGAATATGCGATCGCGAAAATCTCACCATCACCGACGAACGTGTTGGAGAAGGCTCGTCGCCCCGCCACAACTTCTCACCTGTTTCGATCGCGCAAAGGCATCGCGAAGTCCTGACTCCCAAGCGATGTAACATCTCGGCTGCCAACACCTCCCGCACTCCCCCTTTCAGCGTGAGGCGACCATCCGCCGTCCGCGAGTATGGAGTTTTACCCGATCCCTTCGTACCGAAATCGTATAACTCTCCATCTATTGCCCGTACTTGCCCGTACACAAATCCCCGACCATCTCCCAACTGTGGATTGTACTCGCCAAACTGATATCCATGATAGCGCAAGGCTAGAAACGGGCGAATCCCCTGAAATGTCCCAAACGCTTCTACAAAATGCCGATCTTCCACCTCCTTAGAATTCAAGCCAATTTGAGGCAAAAGCTCGTCATTGCGCCAGCGCAGAACGTGCATTGGGAACTCCGCTGCGGCTACCACATCGTAGTAATCATCCCCCAACGCTTCCATCGCTTGCTCGTATTCCAAGTTTAGAAATGGGTTGGAAGAGAGGTTGGTTTGCAAAGACTGCTGCATATTCGGATCCGGAGATACTTTCTGTACTTTCACTATCTTTACACTTCAGCGCTACTAGTTGGCGGTAACCCTTCAACAACGCAGCAGTTTCTTTTCAAGAATAGAATTCTTAAATTTAGACCTACTACAATACCCTGAGTCTCGTACTAAGACGCAGACATATAGAAAACCTCTGTATTTGGCTAGAAGTACTGCCCCATACCAAATCTGCATTAATTAGCCCTATGATTTCTAGTGATTGGAAGTTGTGGCCGCACGAACAAAGTCTGCCTGCGCAGACTCCAAGAAAAGGGGGGTAGCAAACCAGGATTTGGGATTGGTCTTGACCAAAATCTTAATTAATCCTTCAGGATTTTTGGTTTCACTTTGCAGCATATGTAACAGTCTTGCCCAGGTGCGTTCGGCTATTAACTATAGCGATCCTACTTTGGGTTGTAAAATTTCTTCGTCGATCGCAGATCGCCAATAACTGTTAAATCAACTGAATAATCCCTTCAAATTAGCGAAACTTTCCCGCACTAGTTTGCGTCTCCCCAGTTAGGAGATTTGATGTAAAGATAGCCCATTTGGATGAGTCATTCAGGCGAAGCAGTGGGTATGTCTGACTGGTTATTGTAATGGTTTAGAACGAGACTGAGGGAGAGGAGGCTTGAGAAGATGGATAATGTTCTCAGTATTAAGGCAAGTATTGCAGCACTCGTGCTTGGAGTTGCAATGCTGTCAATCTCCCAAGCTAGTAGTAATGCTGTCTATCAGGAAGTAGCTAATAGTGAAAATAGTTCTTTGCCAGTTGCTGCACCGTTAACTACTAAGACTGACATTGTATCCCTAGAATTAGATAGCGATCCCGGTTGGCTCCCTGTCGCAGACCGCGATGGCAAGTCTGGGTGCTTGAAAAATACTGCTTCACAAAAAGTTTTGTGCAGTATTATCAATATCCGCAAGATCGCACAGCAAAAATCTAACTAACCGGATTATAGCTACTGCTCGTCCTGGTCGCGGTTACGACGGTTCATGAACCGTATCTCTTGCAATAGGACGTTAAAACGCTGGTCTGTTTCAGCCTGACGCTGCTCAATTATGGTTTGCCGCTCGTCCATTCTGGACATTAATTCAGTAAGTGTATCGATATTATCTGCCAACATGCGATGTGTCTCTGCCATATATGCCTGATTGGCTTGTAACTCACGTTGACCGATCTGTAACTCGCGTTGACTGGCTTGCCACTCGCGTTGACTGACTTGTAACTCGCGTTGAGTTTCCGCCATATATTCAAAATTGCTTTCCATCCGCAGCTGTGTCTCAGTCAGAATGGTAATAGCTTCTTCAACCGTGCGAACTCTTCTTTCCAGTGGTTCTTGAGTCATATGATGTAAGTGCCCTTATATAAGTGAATTATAGCCCTGCCCTCATAGCGCAGGGCTTGTTTGTTTGTAAACTGTGGCGATTTGTCGCAGATTACCAGCCTGAGAATAAGGATCTAAACCACAACCCGTTAGATTTTAGGGTTTCTCTGCAATTTGGTAGTTGATTTTCTCGAAAAAACAAGTCTATATATATATCGTCTAGATATTGTCCGGTTTTTGGGTTTTGCCACAAAGTTTTTCTGCCTAGCCTCTATGCCTATCCCCAATGACATTCCAGTTGCACAACGCATCAATAGTCCGGCAAGATCTGCAACCCATCCATTCGTGCGATCGCTCAAAGCGTTACCCTGGTGGGTTTACATTCTTGCCATAGTTGCCTTTTTCCTTCCCATGGTTGGCATGCACTTCATGTCCGGGAGATCGGATAGTAGGAACGCTAATAGTCAGAAATCGACTGCGATCGCTCCTGCCAACAGTTCGTCAGATCGAGATCCAGGCATAGATCCCACCACAGGCAGATCCTCCGAACAGATATTCGGTCATTTGGCTTATGCTGAAACTCCACTATCATCCCTGCGCGTAATCTCTAGAGCCAGCGACGGTTATGAAATCCGACTAAAGGAGCCTGCCGCCAAAGCATTTTTGCAAATGGCGGCGGTAGCTAGAACCAACGGCATAGAATTAGTTCCCATCTCCGGATTTCGCACGGTTGACGAACAAAAAAAATTGTTCTTCGACATCAGCAAACAGCGCAACCAAACCCCAGCCCAACGAGCTATGGTCAGCGCCCCGCCCGGCTATAGCGAGCACCATACCGGCTATGCGATCGACATTGGCGATGGTAGCGCTCCTAGTAGCAACCTTTCCCCCGATTTTGACAAAACAGAAGCTTTCCGTTGGCTTGAAAGCAATGCCGCCCAATTTGGCTTCGAGCTATCTTTCCCAAAGAATAATCCTCAAGGAGTTAGTTACGAGCCTTGGCATTGGCGTTATGTCGGTGATAGCGAAAGTCTTGCTACTTTCTACAAGAATCAACCCCAAAGTCAAACTAGCTCGCGTCGATAAGCAGATATAGGATGAGATGAATAGAAATAGTGACGAAGATCTAACTCTACTGGCGATCGCCATCTTTACGCTCTCCATGTCGGTGTTAATTGGGCCAGCCATAGGCTTATCGCCCCTCATTCCCACTACTCTGACTGCAGTTCTATTAGGGTTATATGGCATTTATGCATCTGGATGGGGCGGGCAAGGGCGATCGATATTGATGGCCTGGTGGCAGGAAGCCTCACCCCAGCAGCGCGATCGCCTCCTGCACCACGAAGCCGGACACTTCCTGGCCGCCTACCTGCTGGGAATTAAGATTGTGGGATATAACCTCAGCCCCATCGCTGCCGCCAAACAGGGACAGTTGGGCGCGATCGGCGTTGAGGTGGATGTCGATCGCGTTATGCCCGATCGCTTAGAGCGTTATTGCACGGTTTGGATGGCAGGCATCGCCGCCGAGGAATATATTTACCAGGATGCTAAAGGAGGCGCAGAAGATATTCGCCAACTGCGGAACGCCACAGCACACTTGCCAAATCCCGAGCTGCACCAACGTTGGGCTTTGTTGCGGGCGCGAACTTTAATCGCAGAGCATCAAGAAGCATATCAGGCATTAGTTTTGCAAATGCAGCAAAATGCTACAGTCGAAAATTGCTATGCAGCTATAGATTTAACTCTATCAAATAAGACTATATAATTACATATATAGCCATAGACAGATCTGTTAGGACAGGGGGGTGTGGGGGCTACGCCCCCACGCAGGGGTGGAACCCCTGCACCCCGTCCTAAGCCTGTTGGCTATAGCTATATTAAAAACTTCAAGGGAGAGCATAATTCAGATGAGCGATACGATTTTCCCAGGATCGGCTGTGCGCGTAGTCAATCAAGGCGATACCTACTTTGGTTTTGAAGGGCAAGTACAGCGCATTACTGACGGTAAAGTGGCGGTACTGTTTGAGGGTGGTAACTGGGATAAGCTAGTTTCTTTTCGCATGTCTGAACTCGAACCCGTCGATGCCACTCTCAGCCGTAATAAGGGTAGAAAGAAGGCTTGAGCGAAACCATAATTGTCATTCCTTGCTACAACGAAGCAGAGCGGTTGTCAGTCGAACAGTTTAAGACCTTCTGCGATCGCCATGCCGACATAAATTTTTTATTTGTAAATGACGGTAGTGAGGATCGCACCCTGGAAATTTTGCAGGAATTGGCTCAAATCAACCCCGATCGCTTCAGCGCTCTCGATCTCCAGCCAAACCGAGGTAAGGCTGAAGCCGTGCGCGCTGGAGTCCTGGCAGCATTCGATCGATCTCCTGTCTATATTGGCTATTGGGATGCCGACCTCGCCACCCCTCTCCAGGAAATCCCTAACTTTATCGATCTGCTAGCTCGCAATCCCCAGTACGAACTACTATTTGGTGCCAGGGTAAAACTGTTGGGGCGATCGGTGCAGCGTAGCGCAGCGCGTCACTATTTGGGACGTATTTTTGCCACGGTTGCATCTATGGTTCTATCTCTAGCCATTTACGATACCCAGTGCGGAGCCAAGCTATTTCGCGCCACACCCCCACTGAAGGCGCTGTTCGCAGAACCCTTCATAACGAGTTGGGTATTTGATGTGGAAATTATCGCCCGTCTTATCCGATCGAGACATGGGCAAGACATGCCTCAAGCCGAGTCTGTAATTTGCGAAGTCCCGCTCCAGGAGTGGAACGACATTCCCGGCTCCAAGGTCAAGCCCTATGATTTCCTCAAAGCAATGGTAGAAATGATGCGAATTTACTGGAGCTATTTAAGAAATTGACACTCTCAATTACTGAACGGGTTTGGATTTAGGCTCCAGTGCAGAGGGAGTGGTAACGCCTTGCTTGCGCTGCTGAGCGCGGAACTGAAGTACTGCATCGTTTAGAGACTCAGCTTGATCGTTGTTAAATTGCTCCGGCGATCGCCCATTTAACAGATTAGCGTTGTGAATTAGTTGCATGACGCTGAGGTTGCTGTTCCCGACCGAATATAGCGATCGCGAGTCCTGGGTTTCCTGCAAAGCTTGTTGAGATTGAGTAGTTTGAGTAGTTGTGACTGTTTGGGCAGCAGCACTCAAACCAGATCCTGCAACTAAAACACTGCTACCAAGTAAGGTGAAAAATAATTTACGGGCTGACATAGAGATTTCTCCTTCGAGAGCGATAGCGCGATCGATATAAATTCTAATATACGTCACAGAAAATACTAGAGAGTAGCTTTAGTTAAATGGTTCCCACTACTATAGCCGCAGACAGATCTAATGATACAGGAGGTATGAGGGCTGCGCCCCCACCTATAGTATAGAAGAGGACTATTAATTACTTAATTTGAATACAGCTATGACAAGAGCAACTTGGCAGGGTGCCGTTTTGGCAGAGAGCGATCGCTGCGAGGTCGTAGAGGGCAATCAATATTTCCCACCCAATGCGATAAATTCAGAGTATTTCAAAGCGAGCGATACCCATACCACCTGTCCTTGGAAAGGTGTTGCTAGCTATTACAACATTGAGGTTGACGGTAACGTTAACAAAGATGCCGCCTGGTACTACCCCAACCCCAAAGATGCCGCCGCTAACATCAAAGGCTATATTGCTTTCTGGAAAGGCGTACAGGTCGAGCGGTAATTTAATCTAATCGCCGATTGTATAAAAAGTTATTATCTCAATTAAGGGTCGCAGGGGCATAGCCCCCGCTCTGGTTTTGTTCCCCTCTCCCTTGGGGAGAGGGTTTAGGGGTGAGGGTTTCAGGACTTTGCACAAAGTGAGTTAATCACAGATATAGGTTGTCGCCTATTATGGTGAGTTGCGGTTAAAAATTACAAACTGATGGTTGATGCGGATGTAATAGTAATTGGCTCCGGTATGGGCGGGCTGGTAACGGCAACTCAGCTAGCCGCCAAAGGAGTCAGGGTACTGGTTTTAGAAAAATACTTAATTCCAGGCGGTAGTGCTGGCTATTTTGAGCGCAATGGCTACCGCTTTGATGTCGGTGCGTCCATGATCTTTGGATTTGGCAAACAAGGCACGACCAACCTCCTGACCCGTGCCCTCGATGCCGTACGCGTGCATCTGGAAACAATTCCCGACGATACCCAGATTCATTACCATTTACCAAATGGACTGGATATTAAGGTCGCCCGAGACTACGAGAAATTCATGCAGGACTTAGGCGATCGCTTTCCCCACGAGCGCCAGGGCATCCGCAAATTCTACGATACCTGCTGGAAGGTATTTAACTGTCTCAACTCGATCGAACTGCTTTCCCTAGAAGAACTGGGCTATCTCACCCGTGTATTTTTTCAAAACCCCCTTGCCTGTTTTGGGTTGCTGAAATATTTGCCCCAGAATGCTGGGGATGTGGCCCGGCGTTATATCTCCGACCCAGAGCTACTGAAATTTATTGATATGGAGTGTTATTGCTGGTCGGTGGTTCCTGCCGATAGAACGCCCATGATTAATGCAGGAATGGTATTTAGCGATCGCCACTATGGCGGCATCAACTACCCCAAGGGCGGTGTCGGTCGCATCGCTGAAGTTCTGGTAGATGGCTTGACCAAAGCTGGCAGCGAAATCTGCTACGGTGCCAGAGTAACGCAAATTATACCTAAACCTAAAACTGGCGGCGCGATCGCCGTCAAGCTTGCCAATGGCGATACCCTAACTGCTAAGAGAGTGGTCTCGAATGCAACGCGCTGGGATACATTTGAATATTTGCTCAAAGACGAACCGATGCCAGCCAGCGAGCAACGCTGGCAGCAAAGATATCAGCGATCGCCCAGCTTCCTCAGCCTGCACCTTGGCGTGAAAGCCGACGCAATTCCACCCGGCACCGACTGCCACCATATCCTGCTGGAAGACTGGGCAGATATGGAAAAATCCGAGGGTACGATTTTTGTATCTATACCCACGCTTTTAGATCCCGATCTGGCACCACCCGGTCACCATATCGTCCATACATTCTCGCCAAGTTGGATGCAAGAATGGGAAGGCTTAAGTGCTAGCGAGTACGAACAACGTAAAGAAAAAGCGGCAAGTCAAATAATTGCGCGGTTGGAAAAAATTTTCCCAGGATTAGAAGCTAATCTGGACTACCAGGAAGTCGGTACGCCGCGCACGCACAGACGCTTTCTAGGCCGCTACGACGGCACCTATGGTCCCATCCCCAGCCGCAAGCTGATGGGTTTGTTGGGCATGCCCTTTAACCGCACCGCTATTCCCAATCTCTATTGCGTAGGTGACAGTACTTTCCCCGGCCAGGGCTTAAACGCCGTCGCATTTTCCGGCTTTGCTTGCGCGCACCTAGTAGCAACTACCCTGAAGTTGTAGTAATGGTGTCATAGCAGCCTTCAGCAACACATCGCGGGTATCTTATTTTCATGCACATAAATTTACTCGCGCAATCGGCGAGCTGGCATATAAAACAAAGTTATATATGCTACAAAAAAGCAGCTATTTGGCCTGAAATTTTAGAAACAACAAGCAAACCCATGTAGTTTAACTTGTTATGTAGAAAAATTAAGCGATTATTTAAAAAAATTAAGCTATCTATCCTGAGAGGTACAGGAATTGTCTTGCAGATAATGCCTCTGCACGGCTGTCCTGTCAGGCTGTAAATGCATGAAACCCTTGCGGGAAAATAGTTTTGGCGACATTACAAAATCTAAAGTTATTGCATACCCAAATTGCCGTTACTAGCGAACATTTGTTAAAAAAGTTTGAAGTCTTCCTTTAGGATTAGATATAATAACTTAGGTTTGTAACCTTAATTACATACAGATCGAATATAAAAGGTCTTAACAGGAGGTAGCAAAGTTGGCACGTAGACGTAAGCGCAAGAGTAGACGTCGTTTAGAGGGTAGAAAGATTCTCGAACATATTCCTCAGTTCAGTATTGATAGTGGAGAGGATAAGCCAGTGACTGCGGCACGTAAGTTTATTCACTCTTCAGGAATTGTACCGCCAGCGCTATTGTTGGTGAGACGAAACGAGCATACCACCGATCGGTATTTTTGGGCTGAGAAAGGACTTTTCGGGGCGCAGTATGTAGAAGAGAATCATTTCTTATTCCCCAGTCTCAGACCGCAGGAAGAAACTCCAGAACCTCGTTATGAATTTGCTGGCTCAGTTCGATAGAAAAGAATTTTAGTCAAGTAAGTTTTTAACAAAATCCCCTGCATTATTTACTTGTTATTCTGTTGGTGTCACGCAGTTACAGGTAGTAGTGCAGGGGAAATTTTATTGATTTCCTCGACAAATGCTAATATTTGCCTACTGGCAATGCTGCTAAATGCTATATTCCCAAAAACTATGGCACAGGAAAAAAAGGGGAAACCCAAGTGGATTAAAGAAATACTCGAACTAAAACCAGATCATGGGTGGGAAGCGCCAGCAGGCTATAAAATTTTTGTCGCCGATCGCGGAGCCGTGCGCTTGAACGTCCCCCAAGATTGGTACTTCGAACCTCAGGAAAAATCGTTCAAGTTTCTCGATAAAAAGCCGCCCGACGAAGATTGCGGTCTGGAAATATCCTTCAACCACTTGCCTCCCCATGACTGGAGCCAGTTCCCACTGGAAGCCACCTTAGAAAAAATCATGGCAGATGACTCTCGTAATGTAGTTGAAAGGGGCAAAGTCATTACCCTCAAGCGCCAGACCGCCAGAATTGTATGGTCGGAAATGAAGTTTATCGACACTCAAGCAGAACCGCGCGAGGCTTTCTCGCGAACTTGTATTGGTTTGGGCTCGAACGTTCAATGTTTGATTACATTTGACTTCTGGGCAGACCAGGCCCCGCAACTAACACCTATTTGGGATGAAGTCCTGCGATCGCTCACACTAGGTTTGTACATTCGCGATCCGAGAACGGGTATGGCCTTCCCAGACTGATTGTCAATCAGCAAAATTTTGCCCGGAAATCCAGCTAAAACTTACCTGCTAAGGCATTGACACAGCGATCGCAAAGCAGTGGATGCTCGACCGACTCGCCCACATGGGTGGAATAGTTCCAGCAACGCGGGCATTTCTGTCCGTCAGCATTGACAACAGCAATCTCTAAGGTTTCCAGGTTGGCGGTATGACTGAGATTCGCGGGAATAGATTCCACAAGTTCGGCCTGCGAAGCAATGAATAGGTATTGTAAATCGCTGCCAAGGGAACTCAGTCTTGCTTGTAGGACGGGATCGCTTACATGCAGCAGTACTTTAGCATCCAGTGAAGAACCGATCGCCTTCGCATTACGCGCCGCCTCCATCACCTTATTGACCTCAGAGCGCACTTCACGCAGGTTCTGCCACTTTTCAGCTAATTCGGGATCGTGCCATTCCTCTAAAGGATTTAACCACCCTGCCTGAAATACCGATTTACAGGGAACTGCATAGGGCATGTGCTGCCAGATATCCTCTGCGGTGTGGCATAGCACCGGAGCGATCGCTTTTGCCAATACTTCCAAACACAGCGATAATACAGTTTGACAACTACGCCGTCTATGGGAATTAGCAGCACTGATGTACAAGCGATCCTTGCCAATATCCAAATAGAAGTTGGATAGATCGACCGTGCAGAAATTTTGTATAGTTTGGAAGAAACGGAAGAACTGAAAGCGATCGAAGGCATCCGTAATCTCCAGGCAAACTTCGCGCAGGCGATGCAATAAGTAGCGATCTAAATCGGGTAACTGTTCGAGGGATACTGCGTCCTTGGTCGGATCGAAATCATAGAGGTTGCTCAGTAAGAACCTGGCTGTATTGCGGATTTTACGCGATACATCCGCCATCTGGTTGAGAATGTTTTTGCTAAGTGGAACATCAGCACCATAGTCAACGCTAGATACCCACAGTCTCAGGACATCGGCCCCGTAGGGAGGGGCTTGCTTTTGATCCTTCCCACCATTAATCACTTCCATCGGATCGATGCCATTCCCCTCCGACTTGCTCATCTTACGACCGCGATCGTCTACGATAAAACCGTGGGTGAGTACGGTTTTGTAAGGAGCGCGATCGTTCGCCGCCACGCTAGTCAGCAGAGATGATTGGAACCACCCGCGATGTTGATCGGAACCTTCTAAATATAGATCGGCAGGATAATCTAGTTGTTCGCGCTGCTTGAGTACGGCTGCCCACGAGGAACCGGAGTCAAACCAAACATCCATCGTATCCGTCCCCTTGCGATAGGTCTTGCCGTTATTGCGATATTGCGGTGGCAGCAGTTCTTCCACGCTGAATTCCCACCACACATCAGATCCGTGCTGGTGGATGAGAGCTTGGATATAGTCGATGGTTTCAGCATTGAGCAGTACTTCACCTGTCTCGGTATCGTAAAACACGGGGATGGGTACGCCCCAGTTGCGCTGGCGCGAGATACACCAATCAGAGCGCTCCTGCACCATCGCAGTAATCCGATTCTCTCCGATCGCGGGAATCCATTTTACAGATTTAATTGCTTGCAGTGCAGCTTCGCGGAATCCCTCCACCGAAGCAAACCACTGTTCTGTTGCCCTCACAATCGTGGGCTTTTTGGTACGCCAATCGTAGGGATATTTGTGCTCGTATGGCTCTTCTTTCAGCAACAAACCCCGTTCGGCAATGGCATCAACTACCGCTGCGTTGCCTTCCTTTAAAACATTCAACCCCGCAAATTGTCCTGCTTCTTGGGTAAAAATGCCGCGATCGTCAACGGGTGCCAGGATGCTCAAGCCATATTTTTTCCCGATCGCATAGTCATCCTGACCGTGCCCTGGAGCAGTGTGCACCAACCCCGTTCCGGATTCCGCCGTGACGTGGCTGCCTAGCAGGATGGGACTTTCGCGATCGAAGATGGGATGCTGGCAAATCGTATGTTCCAGTACCTCGCCAGAGAAGGTAGCTCCCTCGACCAGTTCCCGTTCAAATTTTGCTGCCAGACCGGAGACCAGCTCGGTAGCAACAATATAATACTTTTCGCCTGCGGATACGACGCTATAACTGAGGTCGGGATTCGCACTGATGGCTAAATTAGCGGGAATCGTCCAGGGAGTTGTCGTCCAGATTAAAGCATAGAGGCGAGCTGGATTTTCTAGAATTCCAGGAATTCGATCGTTTAATTGACTGCTTAATTTCTCGCTCAACTGCTTGACCGGAAAAGCGACGTAAATACTGCGGGAAGTATGACCTTCAGGATATTCCAGTTCCGCTTCGGCCAGCGCAGTTTGCGAACTGGGCGACCAGTAAACTGGTTTCAGCCCGCGATAAATGTAGCCCTTCAGTGCCATTTGCCCGAATACTGCTATCTGTGCCGCTTCGTATTCCGGCTTGAGCGTGTAGTAGGCATTGCTGTAGTCGCCCCAAATTCCCCAGCGCTTAAAACCAGCAGATTGCTCCGCGATCGCGTCTAGAGCAAAATCCCGTGCCCGATGTCGTAATTCCAATGGGGTCAAGCTCTTGCGTTCTTCCGGCTTCAGATTCTGGATTACTTTCAGTTCGATCGGCAAGCCGTGGCAGTCCCAACCCAAAACGTAGCGCACTTTGCGCCCGCGCATAATTTGGTAGCGATTGATAATGTCTTTGAGAATCTTATTTAAGGCGTGTCCGGTGTGCAGGCTGCCATTAGCATAGGGTGGGCCATCGTGCAAAATAAACTTCTCGCCCTGATTGCGGGCAGCCAAATCTTCATAAATTTTCTGTTCTTCCCAAAATTGCTGAATCTCCGGTTCCCTATCTTTAGCATTAGCCCGCATCGAAAACTCAGTTTGGGGCAGGTTAACCGTGTCTTTATATTCAGAAGTTTCTGTGGTCTTAGAAGTCATGTTTTAGTATCTGGGTCTGCTACTGCTATTATCGAGCCGAGTTAACGATAGTTATAACACCTGTACTACAATTATAACATCGATACTACAACTATAACAACAATACTACTCTATCTATAGCGGTTTTCAGATCGAAAAGAGTAGGGGGTGTGGAGGCTGCGCCCCCACGCAGGGGTTCTACCCCTGCACCCCGTCCTAAGCCTATTGTATATAGCTATAACTGGACTTACACATCACAATTGCAGAAAGCCAGGAAATCAATGCCAGGTGCAACTCCTACAGGTATTGGGATTGCTATAGTTAACAGAATATACTTTCACTATAAGCAAACACTATATGGATATGGGTTACTTTTGGTTTAAAACCTTTCATATCATTGGCGTTGTGGTTTGGTTTGCAGGATTGTTCTATCTGGTGCGCCTCTTTATTTATCACGTTGAAGCAGAGCAAGAGCCGGAACCAGCACGGTCAATCTTGAAAAAGCAATATCAAATCATGGAAAAACGCCTCTATGACATCATCACCACTCCAGGCATGGTGGTAACCGTGGCGATGGCAGTTGGCTTGCTGACTACCCAACCCGAGGTACTTAATGATATGTGGATGCATTTCAAGCTTCTATTTGTCGGAGTCCTGGTTGCCTATCATTTTTACTGCGGGCGCTTGCTCAAACAACTAGCGGCAGGAGAATGCAAATGGAGCGGGCAGCAACTGCGCGCGCTCAATGAAGCGCCTACGGTACTTTTGGTAGCGATCGTTTTGCTTGTCGTCTTTAAAGGCAGCCTACCACTGGATGTTACCACTGTAGGTATTCTGGGCATGATTGTCGCAATGGGGGCTGCGATTCAACTTTACGCCAAGAAACGTAGGCAAGATCGAGAGAAGCTAGCACTAGAAGTATCTCAAGATTAAAAACTAGCTTTTAGCAGTCAGCTTTTTTAAACATAGCAATTGCCGGACTACCCACCCCTAATTGCGTACCTCATGCCGTACGTTGAAATATACTGCTGAGGTAGACCTTAGCCGCACTGCGATATTCACGCGACGAAGCCGTGCTATCGCAGTTGCCGTTTTGCAGAAGGAATAAAGATAAAGCAGCGGCAAATACCCGATCTTGATCCCAGTCGGGGTGTGTTTCCAAATACCCTTTCAATGTTTCGTGCAACTCTTCGGGAATTTCCGCCAATATACTAACCGTCGCATCCATAGTTTGCCCCTCACTCCCTCGTTTCAGGAGTTGTATGTAGATGTTGTGGGCTACATTGTGTGACCAACAATAAGAGCTTGTCAACGCGATCGCCGCTTAACAAATCGGCATTTTCAGGGGTAGTTGACAACTAACAATCGATATTTTGACTAGAATTTCGTTACATAACTTCAATTATTGGCTCGGAATAGCAATTTCCCCAAGCTCGGGGCGCTCGAACTTGCAAGACTCTTATCCTGGAGGTTCGTATCTTCCAAGCCGTGCTAACAGCCTGTGGAAAACTTCTAAAAACCTGTGGAAAATTCCAGCATATCTGGGGAAACTCCTGTGGAAAAGTTAGAGTGAGATCGAAGCACGAATTATTTTCCCAGGCCGATCGAATGTTATGAAATCTTGACTTTTCGATCGATCTCAATAAAAAAGCAAAAGCTGAAACTGTTGCTAATCAAGGAATTAACTTTATTAATAAGCACCTGCTACAGCTTGCACGGGACTTCGCGATCGCCTCCCTAAACTAATTTGGTTAGTTATATAGCCGTACCGTCATAAAATATCGCCCAAACAATTAGATCGTCAGAGAAATCCACAAAGCACCGATAACTTGCTATGTGTAAATACACGCTCGAATACCTGAGCAAAGCGATCGCCACTTGGACTGGGCAGATAGCCCATCGCTTCGGCGATCGATATCTTTAAGCCATCAACTTTCGGCATAGCAAGCGTTAGAACGATTTACTTTACCAGCATTGTCGAAGTAAAAGGTTTCTGCTGCTAGACCGCGTATGCTTTGATAGTAGAGAGTAATGCTATTAATGCCAATCAGCAGATTTACAGGTACAAATTGTAGATTGGGCATCAACTGCAAACATTTCCCCCAATAGGCACTAATAGCCTGCTTTCCCGTCAACTTGCCTGTAGGTTCTTGGGCTACTTGAATAATAAAAGGCGAGGACAACTCAAAGTCTTCTGCATAGTGCGACAGAATGCGATTCAAGTCGTGACTGTTCCATGCAGCAAACCATTCAGAGGCAAATTTAGAGGCGAATGCTCGATCGATTACCATACGCGCTTCCCTAAATAGGTCAACATATATGACTTAATATAAAAGCACCTCGAGATTACGTCAATATGGTTGACCTAAAACGCGAACAGGAATTAAATACGGCACTAGAACTCATGTACTTTGCATTTCGAGCGATCGTTGCCAAGCCCGATGAAATGCTAGCTGAACGCCGTATGTCGCGGGTGCATCATCGTATCCTTTACTTTGTCGGGCGCAATCCAGGAGTTAGCGTTACCCATCTACTAGAAATTTTGGGTGTTTCTAAACAAGCGCTCAACGCGCCGTTGCGTTTGTTAATCGCACAAGAATTAATTAAAGCAACTCTCGATCCTGGCGATCGCCGCATCAAACAGCTTGCCCTCACAGACAAAGGAACACAATTTGAGAATGCTTTATCAGGAAATCAGCGGCGCAGGTTTGAATCGGTCTTTACACTAATTGGTAAGGACAAAGAAACAGCTTGGCGGGAAACAATGCAATTGCTTGCTGATTCTCGGTTTGATTAGCCAGAATGTATAGCTTCAAAATCTTAGTTTTTAAGGATACAATTATGGTTAGTCTTTGCAGTCAAACCAGTTTACATAGTTAATAACAAATAACGTATAGTTAATAACTCTGGTAATTGGGTAAGCTACTGTAACCGTCCTAGTAGTTGTTTGGGCACATTTGTACTGCCAGGCTGATTTCTTGCTAGGGAATCTGCCACAGTAGATTTAGAGCAGTAGGTTTAAAGCAAAGTTCGGGGACATATGGAGCTAAAAAGCAGATTACTGAGAATTAATAAAGGGATCGGTCATCAAGGGTTTGACGATCACTATGCCATATTAGGTCTACCAATCACTGCTACTGAGCGTCAGGTGCGCGATCGCTATCTGACCATCGCCAAAAGGCTGCACCCAGATGTATGCCGGCTCACAGCCGGTGACAAGGAGTTAGCTACGCGTTTTTTTGCTCGACTGGTCAACCCTGCTTACTTTGCCCTCAATCGCAAGCGAGAGCGAGCCGAATATGTCAAGGTACTAAAGCTGATTCCCAAATTGATGCTCAAGCGCAATCAAAAAGTTTCCCCTCAGTCACCTGTAGCCCAAAAGTTAGCTAACGATCCCAGCCAGGAAAAATACGAAAGAGCAGTTACCGCGATCTCAACCGTACAGTTTGAGAACATGACTACTTACATGGATTTTGCTGGCGATCTGAGCGAGTTAAATTTAGTCTTTTTACTCACTAGCGAAGGCTGCTCGCATTTAATCGCCCAGCCATCCCAGGAAAGCGAGCAGCCTTCTAGCCAGCCTAAAACTAGCGATCGTCCTACGCCAGAGCGGATGCGTCCGGCTCGCACGGGATACTACGATACAACTGCAGGAACAGCGGGTAAAAGCGGTGCAGGTGGCGACACTTCAGGAACAATCTCAAAGCCACAAGCCGATCTCAGCAAAGCAATGGCGAAAAAGCACCTGCAAGAAGCCCAAGCCCTCATCAGTCGCAGACAGTGGCAGGATGCGCTCAAAGAACTCCGCAATGCTTTGAAGCTAGATAACCAAAACAGTCAATGCCACGTTCTGATGGGTATTGTGTATATGAATCAGGAGTTTGTCGGTATGGCAAAGTCGAGTTTTCAGGAAGCACTAAAGCTCGATCCCCAAAATCGCGTTGCTCTAGACAATCTCCAAAAACTGGATGCCAAAATGCCAAGGAAGCAAAGTGGTAGCGACGCTCAGGGTAGCGCTAAAAAACCACCGAAAAAAGGAGGTTTGTCCTCCTGGCTACCGTGGTGGTAATTTTGTCGCAAAGTAGCAAAGCAATTTTGTAACAAAATATCGTCGCCAGACTAGATGCTAGTGGTAGCATTTGCCGAGAACTGCCAATGTAACCGCTGATATAACCGCAATGTCAAACTTGTCTGATAGTTTGCCCAATTTAATTCGCCCAGCCGCTGCTTATACGCTTTACGGCTTAGTATGGATCTCATCCGAGGCTATACCCTATGCGATCGCTCTGGATACTTACCAAGGAAACTTACTTAAGATCGATCCCCACACTGATAGCGCATCCATTTTAAATCCCTATACTGCCAGACAATTTCGCAATGCCTCGGGCATTGCCATCAGCGGCGATAAGCTGTTTGTGACTAAAGGCAACAGCATATACTACTGCAACATGATTGACTTTGACTTGCAGCCATACATGGAACTGCCAGATCGAGTTGAAGGTATTGCTGTTTCCGAAGGAGGTGTATACGTATCCTCTAGTCAAGCGAGCAAGATTTTCGTTTTTGGTCGTGCGACTAGAGGGTTACTGCGCGTGATGCCAGCTCCTGGCATTGGGCTTGAGGCGCTGACTTTGCGCGACAACGAGCTATGGATATGCGATCGCACCGAAGAAACCGTGTATTGCCTGGAGGCCAAAACTGGTGCCATCAAGTTTCGAGCGCTCGTGCCATTTCCCAAACCCACAGGTTTGGGCTTCTGCGGTAATGACTTATACGTTGTTTATACAGACGACGAATACTACATTCGCGATAATCCCAACGATCCCGAGCCACTGTCAGTACAGGTACGCGATCGCACCTTCATCCACAAACTGAACCTGATTCAGGTGGATGCCAAACCGCGCTATACCCTCTCTAATGGCTACCTGGTCGAGATGATCTATTTAGAGGAAACATCGTCCGAAGATCCGCAGGACGTACACGATCTGACATGGCGCATTGCCTTGCCCACCAATACAGATCGACAAAAGGTGCGATCGGTAGAACCAATGGGAATGCCTTTTACCGAGGAAATCGTAGAAGGTCAACGCGTAGCCGTATTCGAGATTGGCGAACTGCGCGCTGACGAAGCCAGGCTATTTGGCTGGAAAGCTATCCTGGAAATGCGCGGTATTAAATACGAAATCCCCTACACAGAAGTCGAAACTATCCCGCCGCTGTCGCCGGAGATGCAAGCCCAGTACCTGATCGACGATGACGGCTTAGGCATGGATCTGCCCGCTGTCCAGGCGGCTGCCAAAGAGGCAGTCGGGCGCGAAACAAATATCATCCGTAAAATGTTGGCCATTCGAGATTATGTCTATGACAAACTGCAATACCGCATGCAGCCATACATTGATACGCCAGATCTGGTATTAGCCAGAGGTACGGGTTCCTGTGGCGAATACGTGGGCGTGCTGTTGGCACTGGCCCGCTTGAATGGTATTGCCTGCCGTACAGTTGGTCGCTATAAGTGCCCTCCCGAAGCCGATCGGCATAACGTGCCCCTGTACCAGTACTACAACCACGTTTGGATTGAGTTTTACGTACCTACTATTGGTTGGCTGCCAATGGAGTCAAATCCCGACGATCTTGGCGATCGCCCCTACCCCACTAGATTCTTTATGGGCCTACCTTGGTACCACGTAGAAATTGGCAAGGGCATTTCCTTTGAAACCATTCAACCCCAACCATTTTCGATAGGCGAGTTAGCTCTTAACCACGTCAGATTCAGGATTTTAGGCGAGTTGTGAATTTTCGTCTATGTCCTGTATGTAGGGGGCAGGTTTTGCCAGAGCGCTATCGATAAAAGTTAAAAAACTTTAGCCAAACCTGCCCTTACGCCCTGGATTTTTTGCAGTAACAATTATGTTGCATCTCTAAGGTAGAATGGAGGGCGGTTAAAGTTGCCCACATTAGTCTCTAGCTAAAGCAGATCCTAAAGTACACAGTCCAAGATATAAAGTGACAGCATGATTTCTAGTAACGATTTTCGACCGGGTGTGACCATCGAGCTGGATGGAGGAGTATGGCGTGTAGTGGAGTTTCTACATGTTAAGCCAGGTAAGGGATCTGCCTTTGTGCGCACAAAACTCAAAAATGCCCAAACGGGTAGCGTTGTCGAACGCACATTTAGAGCAGGTGAAACTGTACCCCAAGCAACTCTAGAAAAAAGCACGATGCAGCACACCTACAAAGAAGGTGAGAATTTCGTGTTCATGGACATGTCTACCTACGAAGAGTCAACTTTAAGTGCCCAGCAAATCGGCGATCGCGTCAAGTACATCAAAGAGGGTATGGAAGTTAATGTCGTGCGCTGGGGTACTCAGGTGATTGATGTGGAGTTACCCAACACCGTGGTGCTGGAAGTTACCCAGACCGATCCAGGTCTGCGGGGCGATACTGCCACGGGTGGTACTAAGCCTGCAATTCTTGAAACCGGAGCGCAGGTGATGGTGCCGTTGTTCATCGAAATTGGCGAGCGTATTAAAGTTGATACTCGCAGTGATACTTATTTGGGGCGTGATAACTAGGTGGAATTTAACTTAGACCAACTACGGGAACTGATCGCGATTCTAAATCAAACCGATATTTCAGAGTTGACTTTAGAATCCGGCGATCTGCGCTTGAATATTCGCAAGAGCGAGACAAAGTCTGTCATCGTCGAGTCAACCGCGCCAGTTGTAACGACATCACAGCCAATTAGCGCGACCGTAGCCACAGTACCAGCAGCAGCTTCAACCCCACCAGTCTCATCTCCTCTAGAAGCATCTCCTGCTCGCAAGCTAATTGATATTACTTCACCGATGGTGGGAACGTTCTATAGTGCTCCGGCTCCTGATGAGCCACCATTTGTGGAAGTTGGCGATCGCGTAAGTAAGGGGCAAACCGTTTGCATTATTGAGGCGATGAAACTGATGAACGAGATCGAATCCGAAGCTTCCGGTCGCATCGTCGAGATTTTAGTAGACAACGCCCAACCGATTGAGTACGGTCAGTTATTGATGCGAGTAGATCCTAGCTAGCCAGCCACATCCTCAAGCCATGCAAAAAATCAGTGTAGAAGAGTTAGCAATTTATCTCAATTCTGGCGATCTCGAAAGCTTGCAGTTGATCGACGTGCGGGAACCAGAAGAATTAGCGATCGCTAGTTTAGAAGGCTTTAGAAATCTCCCACTCAGCCAGTATCCCGAATGGTCCGGACAAATTTCCACGATCCTGGATCCCCATGCTGAGACGCTCGTACTCTGCCATCATGGTATGCGCTCGGCTCAGATGTGCGAGTGGCTGATTTCTCAAGGCTTTACTAACGTCAAAAATATTAGTGGCGGTATTGATGCTTACTCGCTCGCAGTCGATCCATCGGTGCCCCAGTACTGAGGGACTCGTACCTTGAGCCTATGCTGACATTCCTATTCTGGAACCTTAACAGGAAGGATTTGATTTCTTCCTTAGTCCAGTTAGTCGTTACTCATAATGTAGACATCCTGATCCTAGCGGAATGTACGCATACTCAGCTATTCCCTGATAACATACTGCTTGCGCTTAACCCAGAGGGGCAAAAAGCCGAATTTCACTATGCTCCTAGCAAGTGCGATCGCATTCAAATCTTCACGCGCTTCTCAGATAGCTTTGTTAAACCTATTTCGGAATCAGAACGCTACACGCTTAGAAGGCTTACTCTACCGGGTCGTGATGCGTTATTGCTAGTAGCTGCTCATTTACTTAGTCAACTGCATGCCAAAGAAAGCACCCTCATATTTGAGGTAGGGCAGTTTGCTGAAGAAATACGACGTACTGAAAAAGAGTTAGGGCATTCTCGTACAATCGTAGTTGGAGACCTGAATATGAATCCTTTTTCTGATGGTGTGGTCTCGGCTAGCGGATTGCATGGAGTTATGACTCAGGAAATTGCTCGTAAAAAGCTAAGAACGGTTCAGGGCAGAGATTACCCTTTCTTTTATAATCCCATGTGGAGATGTCTGGGAGGCAGCACAATTGCGCCAGCAGGAACTTATTACTACAGAAGTTCAGATCACGTATGCTATTTCTGGAATACCTTCGACCAAGTACTAATACGTCCAGACTTACTCGATCAGTGGGACGATACATCACTCCAAATACTCACCAACGATGGCACACAGAGCTTACTAATGCCAAACGCTCTACCTGACAAAACAAATTTTTCCGACCACCTGCCACTTTTATTCAGGCTTAATTTATGAAAGAAGGAAATGCTGCCATGACCAATACAAATATTGAAAGCTTATGGCCAGAAGAAGATTTTGGTGTACCTGAAATTACACCACCTATCGTTATTCTCCGCCATCAAGCATATGCCCTAGGACAAAAAACTAGAAACGTTTTGGAGGGAGCAGTAGTGCAACAAATTAATCCTAGTGGAGGTAGTGCATATTTAGAGGAAACTTTTTACATTCAAGCTCCTCTCCTAGGTGGATACCGATACTACCTTTTCCATGTAAATCATAAAGCTTTTCCAATTTACCCATTAAATATTTATTCAGATGAAAGACAGCAAAAGCCTATAAAGGTTGATGATGAAGAAGAATTTCGGGGTGCACTACGCCAAATCTTTGCTTCGGAAAAAACAAAAAATGTTATTCAATCGCTTTTAGCGCAAAGCCTTTCTGAGACTGCTAGTTAGAACTTAGGATGTAAGCCTCTTGTTCGCAAGTTATCAGTAAACCTGAGCCATTTGCTTGCTAAGAGCGATCGCTCTCGATCTTTCCCCATCCCTCTTGACCCGTTCCTAAATTTTGGAACAATTATTTCCCGATAAAATTAAATCTTGCCATAAATCTGCAATTGCGCAATAATGCCTGCAATGTGGTTTGGGTATAACATAGCAGGAATGCTTGCACCCAAAAAATACCTAAATATTTCACTTTTACTTGCTAAGATACTTGACATTTAGCGGCCAGAAGCACTGAAATATATCCTGTGTGTGATGAGTGGAAATCTATGAAATTATTCGGGACTGATGGTATACGCGGTCATGTTGGTAGCTTCTTAACCGCTCCATTGGCTTTAAAGGTGGGCTTTTGCGCCGGTCAAGTACTGAAGCACCACTACAGCAGTACTTCAACAAACATAATTTTAATTGGGCAAGACTCCCGCACATCAAGCAATATGCTGACAGCAGCTCTGGCAGCAGGTCTAACCGAAGCAGGCTTAAATGTGTGGAACTTAGGGTTATGCCCCACACCCACAGTGGCATACCTGACCGCCACCACACCGGAAATTACGGGCGGTATTATGGTTTCCGCCAGCCATAACCCCCCAGAAGATAATGGCATTAAATTTTTTGGTAGCGATGGCATCAAACTCAGTACCGAGATCCAACAGCAAATCGAGCAGATGGTGCTTGCTAACCAATCAGAACTGGAGAGCAGCAATGAAATATCACATTGTGGCGGATGGGGAACTTATCAAGAACGCTCTCCTCTAGTCGATCTCTACCAGCGATCGCTACACAACTCAATTTCTGGGAACCTGCAAGGCATCAGGGTAGTCCTGGATTTAGCCTGGGGTGCGGCTACGCAGGTTGCACCTCAAGTATTTCAGCACTTAGGCGCGGAAGTTATCTCTCTACACGATCGCCCTGACGGCGATCGCATTAATATTAACTGCGGCTCCACGCACCTCAAACCATTGCAAGAAGCGGTTAGGCAAACTGGCGCAGATCTGGGTTTTGCCTTTGATGGCGATGCCGATCGCGTCCTGGCCGTCGATGCCAATGGTGGCGTAGTAGATGGCGACTATATTCTTTACCTGTGGGGACAGGAATTATTGCAAGCCGAGCGGCTGCCCAATGCCTCAATTGTGACAACAGTGATGGCAAATCTGGGCTTTGAACGCGCCTGGCAAAAATTGGGCGGGCAGATGGTACGCACTGCCGTTGGCGACCAGTACGTCCACGCTGAAATGCTGAAGTCTGGAGCAATGCTGGGTGGCGAGCAATCAGGACACGTCCTGTGCCGTCACTATGGTGTCAGCGGCGATGGGCTGCTTACCGCATTGCACTTGGCCGCATTAGCAAAACAGCGGGCACCCTTAGCAGAACTGATGCAACAAAGCTTCGTGCCGTTCCCACAATTACTAAAGAACGTACGGGTTGAGAATAGGGAAATTCGCCTCAACTGGCAATCCTGCGATTCTCTGGCGCAAGCAATCGATCGCGCCGAGCAAGATCTCGGCGATCGCGGTCGAGTTTTGGTACGCGCCTCCGGCACAGAGCCAGTCATGCGCGTGATGGTAGAAGCCGAAACCTTGGACTTAGCTCAGCACTGGACGGATAGCCTCAGCCAAACGATCCAAAATCATTTGGTGGGTGCTTAGATTCTGCATTGGGCGATCGCAAATCGCTAGTAGATTACGAACTAGGGCATACAATAATCTTAGATAGCAAGCTTACTAGCAGGCGAGGACATCATGTTCTTAACAGCACAAGAGCTAGAGGCAGCAATGCCTGATGCCACTCAACTATCAAGAACTAATGCCCAATCAACAGGGGTGGCTTTGGAGCGAAGTCTTGGATTTATACTTGGGTATATACGAAAATAAACTCCGCTACTTCACTTTGGCAGGAGATCTGGTGCCGACTCCCGAGGAATGGGCACTACAAGAGCACCAACGCGCCGAGCAAGAGCACCAACGCGCCGAGAAATTGGCGGAGCGACTAAAAGCCCTTGGCATAGATCTCGATCGTGAATAGCGCGATCTGCATAGATGCCGATGAGCGATCGCATTTTGCATATACACGGGTATGATGCAAAAGTAAATGTTAAGCCGCGATGGAAAACCCACCAGAATTAGTTATTAAAGCGGGGCGTACAGAAAGTCAGTACTGGCAGGATCTGTGGCGTTATCGCGAGTTGCTGTACTTTTTGGCATGGCGGGATATTCTGGTGCGCTACAAACAAACCGCGATCGGGGTGGCGTGGGCATTATTGCGCCCCTTTCTGACTATGGTCGTCTTTACAATCGTGTTTGGGAATTTGGCAAATCTGCCGTCTGGTGACGTACCGTACCCGATTTTGGTGTTTGCAGGCATGTTACCCTGGCAGTTTTTTGCCGATACACTTTCGCGCTGTAGTAACAGCCTGGTGGGTAACGCCAATTTAATCTCCAAGGTTTATTTCCCGCGTTTAATCGTGCCTGCTAGCGCTGCGATCGGCAGTTTTATCGATTTCATGGTCTCAGGCATAATTTTGCTGGGGCTGATGGCCTGGTACAATTTCTTACCCAGTTGGCATATCCTGACACTACCGATCTTCATTATTATTGCGGCTGTAGCCGCTATGGGTCTGGGCCTGTGGCTAGCAGCGCTCAATGTCAAATACCGCGACTTTCAGTACATCGTGCCCTTTCTCATACAATTTGGGCTGTATATTTCCCCGGTTGGGTTTAGCAGCAGTATCGTGCCGGCTCAGTGGCGATCGCTCTACTATCTCAATCCGATGGTGGGCGTAATTGACGGTTTTCGCTGGGCAATTTTGGGCAGAGACACGCAAATTTACTGGATTGGTTTTACGCTTTCCATGCTTTTAATCGTGCTTTTACTCATCAGCGGTATCTGGTATTTCCGCAAAACAGAGCGCACGTTTGCCGATGTGATTTGAGTTATTATGGCGATATAACAGGCTTTACGGATGTTGGATAAACTGGGAAATAAAACAGGATTTAGTACGACAAAAGATGGCTATAGTCTCTAGAGGTGATATGTATGACTGAAACTGTGTTACTTGAGCTAGATAATACTCCAGAAATTCAACTCCCTCCAACACAGGACGAGCTACTCTCTGACGATGGTATACCCATGGAAACTGCACGACATAAATGGCAGATGGAGTTACTAGTTAATCCTTTGACTGCCTGGTTAGCTAATCGGAATGCCTATGTGGGGGGCAATATGTTTGTCTACTTCAGCCCCAATCAGGTCAAAAATCATGACTTTCGCGGACCAGATGTTTTTGTAGCTTTGGATGTGCCAAAAGGCGAGCGCAAATGTTGGGTAGTTTGGGAAGAGGGAAAAGGCCCTGATATTGTAATTGAGTTGCTTTCCGAAAGCACGGCGATCTCTGATAAACAACAAAAGAAGGAGATTTATCAAAGACGCTTGAGAGTGCCAGAATATTTTTGGTTCGATCCCTTTAACCCCGATGATTTCGCTGGCTTTGCTATTCAAGATGAAATCTATCAACAGATACCTCCCGAGTCTCAAGGCAGATTAATCAGCCGACAATTGGGTTTAGCCTTGGTACGCTGGTCTGGACAGTTTGCCGATGCTAATACAGTCTGGTTGCGTTGGGCAACGCTAGAGGGGGATTTATTGCCCACAGACCGGGAAATTGTCGAACAAGAGCGGCAACGCGCCGAACAAGCAGAGTCACTCCTGGAACGAGAAAGGCATCGGGCAGAAAGACTAGCCGGACAGTTGAGAGCGCTTGGCGCAGATCTAGATATTGAGCAAGATGAGCATTAATTGTAGGGTTTAACAGGAGCGATCGCATATTACACTCAAATGGGTAAGATGAAATGTGTCAACCAAAGGCATAATGGATGTCTGATACGGTAATTAGAGTTGAAAATTTAGGCAAAAAGTACATTATCGGTCACCAGCAACAGGGTGGCTACAAAACGCTACGGGATGCGATCGCCTCGTCCGCAAAATCCTTAGTAAAACGCTTTAGAAGCTCTGATGACAAACCTAAAAACCAGTACGAAGAATTTTGGGCGTTAAAAGATGTATCGTTTGAGGTAAAGCAAGGCGAAGTTGTGGGTATCATCGGTCGTAATGGGGCGGGGAAATCAACTTTGTTGAAAATCCTCAGTCGCATTACCGAGCCAACAACAGGTGAGGTAAGAATTAAAGGTAGGGTAGCAAGTTTATTGGAGGTGGGGACAGGCTTTCATCCAGAATTGACAGGTAGAGAGAATATTTTTCTCAACGGTGCGATTTTGGGGATGAGTAAATCTGAGATTAAAAAGAAATTTGATGCGATCGTTGATTTTGCCGAGGTTGAGAAGTTTTTAGATACTCCTGTTAAGCACTATTCCTCTGGAATGTATGTGCGCTTAGCTTTTGCCGTAGCAGCACATCTAGAGCCGGAAATTCTCATAGTTGATGAAGTCCTTGCCGTAGGAGATGCTCAATTTCAAAAGAAGTGTTTAGGGAAGATAGGAGACATTGCGACAAAAGAAAGTAGGAGTATTCTATTCGTGAGCCATAACTTAGTTGCCCTAAAGAGCTTATGTAATAGATCGCTGCTATTAGAGTCAGGACATCTAATAGATGATGCTGAGACAGATAAAGTTGTCTCACATTACCTGGGTTTAGGTGCAAGTATGCTATCTGCAGAAAACGTTTGGAACGATCTAAACATTGCACCTGGGAATGACAAAGTACGTTTACACCGAGCTGCTGTATCACCCGTAGGAAATCAGTCACAAGAAATAACAGTTTTCACACCCATAAAACTTGTGTTTGAATACTGGAACTTTTTACCTACAACTAACCTAAATTTTAGTCTTGTATTGTACGATCTTGAGGATGTTTGTATATTTAACACTGTATCACCATCTATCCTATGTTCTGTTGGTAAGATAAGAGGCCACTGCTACGTACCCGAACACTTTTTAAATAGTGGAAGCTATAGAGTTAGATTACTAATCGTTCAAGATATGTCCACTCCGTTAGTTGATTTGGAAAATGTAGCAACATTTGAAGTGCATGATATTAAGCGGGAAGGGGGTTGGTTCGGCAAATGGATTGGAGCAGTTCGGCCAAAGCTCGACTGGCAGGTGGAAATAATTGATTGAAAAATTATGCAAAAAGTAAATGCAATTATCAAAAAGATTGCTTCTCTTTCAAATCGGCAGACAGAAAAGCGGAAGATTCAAGATACTCAAAATGCTTTAAAGCAATTTCGTAAGCCTTACAAACTGCATATAGGCTGTGGATTAATTAATTTTTTAGAGTGGATCAATATTGATATTGAAGAGCAGCCAGGCATTGTGAATCTGGTATGGGATGTGAGTAATGGGCTGTCATTCCTGGAATCAGCATCATGTGATTTGATATACAACGAACACTTTCTTGAACATCTAACCATCGATTGTGCAAAGGTATTCTTATCTGAAAGCTATAGAGTCCTTCGACCAAATGGAACTTTAAGGATAGCTATGCCATCTCTTGAGTACGTGATTGATAAATACAAATCTGGGAATTGGAGAGAACAAGATTGGCTCAAGCTAGATGAATATCAATTTATTCTGACTAAAGCTGAGATGATTAATATTGCCTTTCGATGGTGGGGACATCAGTGGCTCTACGATCGCGAAGAATTGCACCGCAGGTTGAGAGAGGCTGGATTTAGAAAAATCAAAGATGTCAATTGGGGCAGCAGCGAAATTTTAGAATTAAGAAACCTAGAAACTCGCAAGGATTCTCTACTAATTTGTGAAGCCCAGAAGTAAGCAAACCTTATTACCCAGGAAAATAATTATAATTTAATTTTTATTATATTAGCAAGAGCATAGATTATATAATTTTGAAAACCAAATGAATTTACAAGGTTCTGAGATTTGCGATCGCTATTGTTTGAATTTGCCAATACAAATTAAAGCCTACAACTACCACACAAATTATCATGCCAAGAGTTTCAGTTATTATTCCCTCATATAATCATAAAAAGTATGTAGCTGAAGCGATTCAAAGTGTCCTAGATCAAACCTATCAAGATTTTGAAATAGTTATAACTGATGATGGCTCTAGCGATCGCACTGTAAGCATTATCAAGAGCTTTACAGATCCAAGAATCAAACTCTTTTGTTTCCCTAAAAATAGAGGCGCAGCTGTTGCTGTTAATCATTGTATTGCAGAAGCTAAGGGGGAATTTATTGCTCTGCTAAACTCAGATGATGTTTTTGTAGTTGATAAGTTAGAGAAACAAGTTGATTTTTTAGATCGGAATCCTCAAGTTGGCGCAGTCTTTAGCTATGCACAATTTATAGATGAAGACAGCCAAGAGATTGCAAACACCGAACATCACTATGCTAAAGTTTTTCTTCAGCATAATCGTTCGAGATTTAAATGGTTAAACCACTTTTTTTATCATGGCAATTGTCTTTGTCACCCTAGTATTTTGATCCGCAAGGAATGCTACGACACTGTTGGGAATTACGATAGAAGACTCGCGCAGTTACCAGATTTCGATTTCTGGATAAGGCTATGCCAAAAATACGAAATTTTTATCCTTCCAGAAAATTTAGTCAAGTTTCGGATTCGTAGTGATCGAACAAATGCAAGTGCTGATACGCCAGAATCAAGAATTCGCATCTCATTTGAAACAATCCAGATATATAGAAATTATCTTAGTTTACAAATTCAAGAGAATATAAAGCAGATTTTCCCAGAAATAGTTGCAATTTGCAGTATTAATGACTCCAAAATAAGTAAAGAAATAGCACCTTTATTTATTGCTAAGCTAGCTTTGCAAAGTGAAAGAAATACCATCAAATATTTTGGCATATTAACCATCTATCAACTCCTGGGGGAAAATGAATTTATTTTATCAGAGTTAAAAGAAAAATATGATTTTGATTTCACTGATTTGATTAAACTAACTGGCAAGATTGAAATATTTATCACTCCAGAAATACTATCGACTTTATCTGAAGCAGTACCTGTTGCAAACCTTGTCAGAACTAGTAGAATTTGGAAATTATGGGAAATGTGGACGCGCGTAAAGGTCTACTTAAAGTCTAAATATCAAACTTGGTTGGGAATCAATAAAAATGATAAATAAATCAGATGTTCATTTAAAAAAAACTATTAAGAGCTATCTGCCGTTATGGTTTATAAGATTCAATATAAATCTGCGCCATGGCATTAAAAAATTCATTATTGATTTATTCATTGGTACAACAAAGTTTCTGATTAGAAATATTGTTCCTGATATTCCTTTGGCTAGCGATAAAGATTACTACAAATGGCTTGTTAACAACTACCCTCGAAAATCGGATTTACATATGATGGCTGAGACAATTAGCTGCCTCAAATATAAGCCCGTTATTAGTGTGATTTTGCCTGTGTTTAATTCTCCTTTAGAGCTTTTGAAGGAAACAATTGAATCAGTTATCGGTCAAATATATCCTTACTGGGAATTGTGCATTGTTGATAGTGCTTCTACTCAAGAAGATATCAAACCTATTTTAGAGAAATATATATCGCACGATGCACGTATTAAGGTTTCTTTTAGAAATAAAACTGAATATATTTCTGTCTGCTCAAATTCAGCGTTAGAGTTGGCAACTGGTGAATTCGTAGCTTTATTAGATCAAGATGATTTGCTTACCCCTGATGCTTTATACCAAGTTGTCATTGCAATCAATAAAAATCCTAATGTTGATATGCTATATTCTGATGAGGACACAATTGACCATGGTAATCGCTTAAAAATGCCATTTTTTAAACCTGGTTGGTGTCCCGACTCACTTTTATCAGGAATGTATACATCTCACCTTGGAGTTTATAGGCTCAGTCTCGTTAAAGAAATTGGAGGATTTAGAATTGGGTATGAAGGAAGTCACGACTACGATCTTGTTCTAAGACTGACAGAGAAAACTAGCCAAATCGAGCATATACCCAGGATATTATATCATGATAGATCGTATCATGATTCAGTGCCTAAATGTACAGTTAACCAAGATATTTCACTCACCTCAAAGAAAGCAGTTAATGATGCATTAGAGCGAAGAGGAGAGATTGGTAAGGTGATTTCAACTGCTAAAGGTTGTTGGATTGTTAGATACGAAATTCAAGAATATAAAAAAGTAAGTATTATTGTCCCAACCAAGGATCTGGGCAATGTTTTGAATAGCTGCCTGCATTCCATTTTCGAGAAATCTTCCTATCCTAATTTTGAGGTTTTGGTTATTGATAATGGCAGCAAAGAAGCTAAAGCTCGAGAAGTTATTAGCTATTGGAGGAAAAAGGAAAACAAGCGTTTTAGATGCGAAATTTTAGATATCCCTTTCAATTTCTCAAAAATAAATAATTATGCAGTAACTCATACAACAGGTGATTATTTATTGTTTCTGAACAATGATGTAGAAGTAATTACTTCGGATTGGCTAGAAGCAATGATCGAACAAGCACAACGTCCAAGTATTGGTGCTGTAGGTGCATTACTTCTTTACCCCGATCGAACCGTCCAGCATGCTGGAGTGATTGCAGGAATATGGGGGTTAGCGGGACATGGCCACAAATATTACCCAGCTAACGCTGGAGGTTACTTTAACCGAATTCAGACAGTAAATAATTATTCTGCGGTAACTGCTGCTTGCCTAATGTGTAGGCGAAAAGTCTTTGATTTAGTTGGAGGGTTTGATGAAATTCTTTCGGTTAACTTTAATGATGTTGATTTGTGCTTCAAGATGGTAGAGAAAGGTTATAGGAATATCTACTTGCCTCACGTTCAGCTATATCATTACGAATCAAAGAGTAGGGGGCACGATAATACCTATGAGAAACGGAAACGCCTTTCAAATGAAATTGAATATATGAGGAATAAATGGAAAAATCTAATTGACAACGACCCATGCTATAGTCCCCATCTAACTAGAAAATATGAAAATTTTAACATTAGATTGAATTGATAGGAGTATAAGAGTTAAGATCTATCGCTTTCAAGGTTGCCTCTCCTTCTGACATCTTAAGTGGGGCTACTGAGTGAGATGTTCTCATCTGAAAATCAATGTATTTGCTCTAATGTGCTGTGTTAATCCTGCAGATGTCCTGAATAACAATTTGAGCAATAATTATGATTAGACAAGTGGATTATAAGGTTGCCGCTTATATTACTGCCTATGAAGATAGAAACGCAGTCGAACACTGTGTTTCCGCCCTAAAAAAGCAGACTTATCCTATTCAAGAGATATTTATAGTTAACAATTCAAAAGAACAGCTTATCTCTCCTTTACTAGAGACAGACGGTATCGTAGCCGATTTTCATCCTGAGAATATAGGCATAGCATCGGGAATTCACATAGGAGTCAAATGGGCTATTAATAAAGGATATGATTTTCTATGGACATTCGATCAAGATAGCGAACCTTTGCAAGACGCACTTGAGAAACTAATATTTTATTATGAAAAACTCTCTTGCCAAGGGTTATCTATTGGTATTATTGCACCCCGAGTAATTGATGTTAAGTCAAACCTGGAGATACGGGGAATGATATTTGAGAAATATCAATTCATTCCTGCTGCTGCGCCTCATATGAATCCTCAAGAAGCTTATCATGAGGATTTTTATGAATGTGATATTGTGATTACTTCTGGTTCTTTGATATCTTTAGCCAACGCTAAGAATGTTGAATTGCCAAGGCAGGAATTATTTATAGATGCAGTAGATTGGAGTTATTGTATGAACTTTAGAGATAAAGGGTATGCAATAGTAGTAGTAACTGAAGCTATTTTAAGGCACTATTTGGGTACTTATCAAAGCAATAAGCGTTTTATTAATACTCAAATTCCAATTTATACATATTCTCCTTTACGCTATTACTATACATGCAGAAATCACACTTTCATCGAAACTAGACTTTCTTTGCAACAACGATATCTTTACATGTCAATTTTATTTAGAGTACGCACTCTTGTCAGAAAAGTAATTAAGATAGTTTTCTTCGAGGATGATTTAAAGTTTCTCAAGATTTGGGCTTGCATGCGCGGAACATATGATGGATTTTTAGGAAATATAGAGAAAAATTGGAGATGAGAAACAGTTTATTGCTCTCTACAGTTGTATTAAATTCTACTCCTGTAAAGCTTTAATATTACCTTTCAGTAGACAAGAGGTAGAGATCGTTGAAAATGCAACTGCCAATAAAGTAATATTTTAAATCTCAGCTCAAAAATTAATAGATAAAATGTTAGGTGGATTATTAACCGATCTCAAGAAGACTATTAAACCATTTATGCCTCTTTGGTTTATTAGATTTGTTGTAACTGTAGTTTACAAAATCAAGGATATCATTATTAACTTGCCCTTAAGCTTGATAATCAATTTTACCAATAGCTTAATTCTAGATATTCCCTTAAGTTGGGAAAAATACTACTCCAAATGGTTGATTGAAAATTATCCTCGACAGTCAGATCTAGATAGAATGTCTGAGACTGTTAACTGTCTTAAATATCAACCAGTTATCAGCATAATTATGCATGTATTTAATTCTCCCCAAGAATTTTTGGAAGGAACTATTGAATCAGTTGTAAATCAAGTATACCCCTATTGGGAATTATGTATTGCTGATGATGCTTCTACTAATGAGTACATCAAACCTTTACTAGAGGAATGCATGTCAAGCGATCCCCGCATCAAAGTTGTTTTTAGAAATAATACTGGTCACATATCTGCATGTTCCAATTCAGCATTAGAGTTAGTGACTGGTGAGTTCATAGCTTTATTAGATCAAGATGATTTACTTACTCCTGACGCTTTATACCAGGTTGTAATTGCAATTAATAAACATCCCAATGTTGATATGCTCTATTCTGACGAAGATCGAATTGGTCGGAATAATCGCTTAAGTGCACCTTTTTTTAAGCCAGACTGGTGCCCAGACTCCTTCTTGTCAAGAATGTATTCTTGCCACTTAGGAATTTATCGGGTAAGTCTCGTTAGAGAAATTGGAGGCTTTAGATTTGGGTACGAGGGAAGTCAAGATTACGATCTCGTTTTGAGATTAACAGAGAAAACTAATCAGATCGTCCATATCCCTAAAGTTTTGTATCATTGGAGGATACATCCTAACTCAACATCTGTTAAGAATGAGAAAAGCAAGGATTACGCTTTTACTGCTGCTCAAAGGGCTGTCAGTGATGCCTTGGAACGACGGAGAGAACCCGGTACAGTAATCTCCACTTCTAGGCGTTATTTAATTGTAAGATACGAAATTTTAGAGCCTAAAAAAGTAAGCATTATAATTCCTACTAAAAATTTTAGTAATGTTTTAAATAACTGTCTAACTTCTATTTTTGAGAAAACCCAATATGATAACTATGAAGTTTTAGTTATTGATAACGGCAGTACAGAAGCTGAAGCTTTAGAAGTTTTAAAATACTGGAAAACTACAGAAGCAAAGAGGTTTGAGTATAAACATTTAGATATTCCTTTTAACTTTTCTAGAATTAATAACTATGCCGTAAATCATACAACTGGCGATTATTTGCTATTTCTGAATAATGATACTGAAGTAATTACTTTAGATTGGTTAAATGCAATGGTTGAGCAGGTGCAAAGACAAAGTATTGGTGCAGTTGGTGCTTTACTGTTATATCCTGATGATACTATTCAACATGCAGGTGTAACCGCAGGAGTAGGAGGTGTGGCAGGGCATAGCCACAAATACTTTAAGGCTTATGCAGACGGTTATTTCAGCCAAATTCAAACAATAAATAATTACTCTGCTGTAACAGGTGCTTGCCTAATGTGTCGGCGATCTGTCTTTGAAGAAGTTGGTGGGTTTGAAGAGGAACTTTCTGTAGCCTTTAATGATGTCGATTTGTGCTTCAAGATGGTAGAAAAAGGATATAGAAATATTTACTTACCACATGTTCGATTATATCATTATGAATCAAAAAGTAGGGGGGCTGATAACATAGGAGAAAAGGAAGTACGTTTTCGTAAAGAAAATTTGTACATGCAAAATAGGTGGAAAGACTTGATAGAGAACGATCCTTGTTATAGTCCTCATCTGACTAGAAAATATGAGGACTTTAGTATTAGGTTGGATTAATAGGGGGATGAGCAATGAAGTTTATCGATCGCATATCTTTAGTAAAATTCCAAATAAGTGACGTAGGGTGAACCATTTAAGAGAAGGTTGTAGCTGTTTTAAAGATTGAAGGTTAAATAAATTCATAATTTGTGATGCTTCTGAAAACTCTCTGACTCGAAGCCTCCGATAAGTACCAGCTAGGATAAATTGGTGAAAGAAGTTTGATTTACTCTTCTCTAGAAGATTTTGACCTAACATTCTAGTTACATCTGCTTTTGAAAATAGCCGCAATAGGTCTTCTATTACCTCCTTGTTAAACATAGCTGTAGTTAGGGCATTTGTGTGGACAGTGTATGCACTGGTTGTGAAAGGTACGCATAATATTCCAAATTTACTAACTAATTGAATCCACATATCTAAATCTGCAATGCCACCGATCGCTTCGTCGAAATATCCAACATCTTTAAAGACTTGTCGGCTGATGCATATTGCAGGGAATCGAATAAATGATGAATTGGATAGTAGCCTATATAGGGCTTGTTGGGGTTCTAAATATTGTTCGCGTGAAAACTTTTGCCTTTTAATTACTTTTTCTTTATCGTTAACAACATCTACACCAAATAAGAGTACTGGGTAGGAATGTCTATGTTTCTTGATGCTTTGGAGAATTTTTTTAACGGCGCGATCGCGCAGAAAATCATCATCATGTAGGATCAGAACGTATTCCCCAGATGCTAACTGAATTGAGCTGTTCCAATTTTTTGCCATTCCCAATCGGGGTTGGTTGAAAACGTATTTCCAGATTCCCGGCCAGCTAGCTAAAGTTTCCTTACTAATTTGACGACACTCATCGGTTGTCGAATCATCTGAGATAATTATTTCTATATCTGATGCAGAACTTAAGTTGGTCAATATTATAGATTCTAAAGCTCGCTCGAACCATTTTGGGCGATTATAGGCAGGGATACAAATACTGAGTATTGGAGCTGTTTGATTCATCTGTATTTAGCCTGAGCATAACCAGCCTTTAAACTATATCATCGAAGACTTTGAAGAATGGCAGCTAGAGAGCGATCGCCATTCCTCAAACCTTCATTAGACAGTTAAACTTCAGGCTCAACCCCTAGTGCCCTTAACTGGGCTTTAAGCATTTCTACTTTCTGCTGCTCCTGCTCCGCGCGCTGACGCTCCTGCTCCGTGCGCTGACGCTCCTGTGCAATCTGCTCCTCTTGGGTGGGCAACCATACATTATTAGCATCGTACCAACGCAACCAGTCGGACTCTATGCCTTGATAAAACCCATGCCAAATGCCCAGCCCCAATTGCAATTCCTCAACCCAAAACCTGGCTGCTTCCCTATCTTGTTCGGTATATTTGCCGTTCTGCCATCTGAACTTGCGAAACTCGCTATTACGCTCGTCAAACGTGATATAGTGTGGCACTTGCAAAATCTGTTCGTAAACCTCCCACTTAGTTGGAGGACTGCCAAGTTTGCGGACATTTCTCCCTAAATCCTCCGCCTCGGTACCTTCAGAGATCAACTCCACCACTAGTAAAGGACTCTTGCCTTCGTCCCATAGCACGTAGCTTTGGCGCATTTCTCGATCGCGATACAGTCGAGTCCCGTCCACCACCACAAACCAATCGGGGCGTTTGTACCAGTTGAGATGGTCGAGGTCATAGTACAGATTGAGATCGCTGGCGATAAAAATGCGATCGCTCGGATAGTTAGGCGGCTGACAAGTTTGGCTGAGTACTTGTGGCTGATATAGATGGAATTCGTCAGGCAATCCTGAATCCTCTGGATAGTCGCTAGGCAGATCGTACATTGTTGGTTGTACTTTGCCTACGAGTGGCTTAATGGGTTGATACATTATTGCTTTCTCCTAAGGGATTGAGTTAACCTAATGGCGATCTAAATAAGTAAAGGATTGTAGCGATCGCTAAGCAATGTTATGGTGGCTGACTTCGCCGGATGGCTGACCATTTTTTCTCTAGATCCAGCCGCTACGACTCTTGTAACTGCTAGTGTTATCGATTATATCGTAGGCGATCCGTGGGGATGGCCGCATCCGGTGAGGGTGATGGGATGGACGATCGCGATCGGGACAAAAGTAATATTGCACTACTGTAAAACTCCGCTAGCTCAGCGAATAGCTGGTGTCTTGCTGGCTATTGGCATTATTGGTGGTAGCGGATTTGTCAGTTGGGGATTAGTGTATCTGGCTTTACGAGTCAACTACTGGTTGGGATTCTCTCTGCAATGCATTATGCTAGCTTCCTGTTTCGCTGGCAAGAGCCTTAGGGATGCCGCGATCGCCGTACTTTCTCCTCTGGAAGCAGGAAATCTCCAACGAGCGAGAGACGCTCTCAGTCTTTACGTGGGTAGAGATACTGAAAATCTCAATGAAGCAGAGATTCTACGAGCTGTGTTGGAAACTGTGGCTGAGAATTCTACCGACGGAGTTATCGCACCATTATTTTATGCCGCGATCGGTGGATTGCCATTAGCAATGGCTTACAAAGCTGCCAGCACTCTAGATTCCACGATCGGCTACAAGGAAAATCCCTATACTTACCTTGGGTGGTTTAGTGCCAAATTAGAAGATGTTTTAACCTGGCTACCTTGTCGCTATACCGTATTGTCCGTTGCAATATTTAGCGGTCACCCTTTAAGAGTCTGGCAAATCTGTTCTCGCGATGCCCCCCAAGATCCAAGCCCTAACTCTGGATGGAGTGAATGTGCGTTTGCAGCCGCTCTGCAAGTGCAGCTAGGAGGCATAAATACTTACCGAGGTGTAGCTAAGCACAAGCCACTGTTAGGGAACGCGATCGCACCCATAAAACCTGAGACGATTAAGCAGGCACTCCGACTAATGCAGCTCTGTATGTTTTTACTGCTGGCGATCGCTGTGGCTTTGATGGGGGTTGGGGGTTGGGGTTTAGCATCTGTTCGATAGCCTTCGCATCAAACGCAAGCATTCATCGCAAATGCTAAACCCTTACTATCGGTTCCACTCGATCTAGCGACCTTGAGCCAATGCGGCTTCGACGCGATCTAACTCGACCAGGACGCGATCGCGTACCTTTTCTGGCACGCTACGTCTGGTACTGCCGTTATAATAGGTAGCCAAAGCATTAAGAGCGGTGCGCATAGTCGTGTATGAATATAAACCAGCACTTTCGGTGTTGAGATGGTAACGCGCTGCAAAAGCACCAATTTTGGCGCGGGCATCCGCTTGAGCAGCGGTACGATCTGGTGCATCAGCAGGTAGTTGTACTGTATAGCGCAGGCTTTTGACTACAGCTAGCGTATCTTCGGTGTAATTTCCTGTTAAACCACCTGGATCGGCAGCACATCCTACTAAGCCGATCGTTGCTACAAGTAGTAGAGCAAGAAAGCGTGGCAATAACCGAGACACAAAATTAGCAATACTTTTTTTCATACTTTTACAGTTAGTTTCTATCCAATCTTAATAGTCTTGCGCAAATTAAAAACCTCAACCAAAGACGCATTTATTTTTGCGGGATCGAATGTCATGGTTTCATAACATTTAATTTGGATCGATCCCCGTTGCTAAATTGATTGCATAACTGAGTAGGAGAGGATTTTACCTAGGTATTTACTCACGTTTGCATATGACAGCAGGCTAAAACTGTTTCAGAAACTCGTGATCGGTGATTGACCGTACAATTATTTTCGGTAAAGAATAGGATCGTTAAGCTTAGTTAATAAATAACGATCCAATGCGATCTCTAGCAGTGATTAGCTTTTGGATTGTCGTGCCATCCATACGGAGGTAAAAACCAATGGCTAAAATCAGGCCACCACTCGAAGAAATGACTTTGCGCCAATTGCGTAGGGTTGCTCAGGAGTACGAAATTTCCCGCTATAGCCGTATGCGCAAGTCTCAATTGCTTGAGGCTATTTTGGCAGCAAAAGCTCAGAGGAATGAGTTGCACTCTCTTGGGCATCCCTCCCATCACAATATGGATATGCAAGAGATCGTAGAAGCCAAAAAATTTGATTTAGGAAGTGAGGAGCCAGTGTCCGTATTATTAACGCAGGTAGATGAAGCTTTAGGCGACCTACCAGGAGGTTATGGGGAAAGTCGGATTGTCCTAATGCCAAGAGATCCGCAATGGGCCTACGCATATTGGGACATTTCCAACTCTGAAAAAGAGAAAAAACGCCAGCAAGGTGGTCAAAAGCTAGCTTTACGTCTTTATGACTCCACCGGGCTGAATTTGGATCGTCAAGTTCCTCACAGCGTTCAAGAATATGGCTGTGATGAGTTAGCTAGGGAATATTATCTGCAAATTCCAGTCAGCGATCGCGACTATATTGTTGAAATTGGCTATCGCTGTGCTGACGGTCGTTGGCTACCCATAGTTAAGTCGGCATCAGTACGCGTCCCTCCCATGTATCCATCCGACTGGGTAGAAGATCATTTCATTACGGTTTCTTGGGAAAAGGGACTGAATGGAGAGAACCTGTTTGCACTGGTATCGCCCGATGGAATGGATACCGTTAACGAACTCGAGCCAGAGTCTGCCAATACCTTGGAAGCGCAGCACCTTGCAGGGTCCCTCCAGGAGCGATCGCAGATGTCTGGTGCGGGCATGATGGAAGAATCCGTGAGTTCTTACATTTTCCCATCGGGTATGGGGGCATGGGCTAGCGGCAGTGGCATGTCTGGTGTCGGTGCGTCTGGTGTTGGCACGTCCGGTGTTGCTATGTCTGGCGTTGGCATGTCCGGTGTTGGTATGTCCGGTGTCGGTATGTCTGGCGTTGGCATGTCTGGCGTTGGCATGTCCGGTGTCGGTATTTCCGGGGTCGGCATGTCTGGCGTTGGAGTTAGCCTATCCGGTATTGGTATGTCTGGGGTCGGCATGTCCGGGGTCGGTATGTCTGGCGTTGGAGTTAGCCTATCCGGTATTGGTATGTCTGGCGTTGGCATGTCTGGCGTTGGTATGTCTGGCGTTGGCATGTCTGGCGTTGGCATATCCGGTGTCGGCATGATGTCCGGTGTCGGCATGATGTCCGGTGTCGGCATGATGTCCGGTGTCGGCATGATGTCCGGTGTCGGCATGATGTCCGGTGTCGGCATGATGTCCGGTGTCGGCATGATGTCCGGTGTCGGTATGTCTGGTATTGGTGTTGGCATGTCCGGTATTGGTTTATCCGGTGTCGGTATGTCTGGTGTCGGCATGTCCGGTATTGGCGTTGGTATGTCCGGTGTCGGTATGTCCGGTATTGGTGTTGGCATGTCCGGTGTCGGCATGTCTGGTGTCGGCATGTCTGGTATTGGTGTTGGCATGTCCGGTATTGGTTTATCCGGTGTCGGTATGTCCGGTGTTGGTATGTCCGGTATTGGCGTTGGTATGTCCGGTATTGGCGTTGGTATGTCCGGTGTCGGCATGTCTGGTATTGGTTTATCCGGTGTCGGCATGTCCGGTATTGGCGTTGGTATGTCCGGTGTCGGCATGTCTGGTATTGGCGTTGGTATGTCCGGTGTCGGTTTATCCGGTGTCGGCATGTCTGGTATTGGCGTTGGCATGTCTGGTATTGGTTTATCCGGTGTCGGTATGTCTGGTGTTGGCATGTCTGGTGTCGGTATGTCTGGCGTGGGTCTGTATGGGCTTGGCATGTCTGGCATCGGCATGTCTGGCATCGGCATATTCTCTGGATCCGGTGTTCCGCAACGTCCTCGGCAGTTCTGGTTAATTGCCGATGCCGAGTTGATCGTTTATGGAGCCACAGAACCGGATGCCAATGTTACGATCGCCGGTCGTCCCATTGCCCTTAATCCTGATGGCACTTTCCGTTTTCACATGTCCTTCCAGGATGGTGTTATTGACTTCCCCATCTTTGCCGTAGCAGCCGATGGCGAACAAAATCGCTCTATTCACATGAAGTTTGAGCGTCAAACACCTGAGCGTCGCACTAATACCAAAGAGGCAGCAGTGCCAGAGTGGATCGGATAGGTCACATCAAAACCTCATCTAGCTAAATCAGCTAATAGCAATGCGTCCCGACTAGAAGGTTCTGGTCGGGACGTTTGTTCTGTCTACAGCTATAGCACTTTTCAATTGAGAACGGGTTTTATTGATGGGGTGAAGGGGTTCCACACGGCAGTGGCTCTAGCAGGGAACCCCCAAGACCGCCCTGCCTCCCCTTCTTGGGGGCAATGCCCCCAAACCCCCTTCTCGTTTTCATCTGAAAACCGCTATACACTTCGCAACAAAAATTAACAAAAAAATCTCGAAAAAATTACTGAAACAGTAGCTTTAGATACAATTTTATATTAGTATGTTCTTACGAATAAAAAGTTCACTAACTCATAGAGGAAAAAATTATGTCAGTCAAAGAGCAAGCACGCAAAATGGTAGCCCGTAATCGCAACCAAGATAAATTACGTGAAGAAACAGTTCTAGGTCGCGCTGCTAACGAAGTAGGTTTATCTACTCAAGAAGCTACTAGCCATAACTGGCACCAACACGTTCACTAAACTCTTTATTAAAAACACCTTTACAATAAAGGCTTGATGGGGCAATTGATGCTAACCTCAGTGCAGTCCAATTTAAGCTAAAACCCCTGTGGTTCGACTTACGAGCCCAGGGGTTTTGGTTTGTTGTTAACGCAAGCTATGTATGGGCGATCGCCAGTTGCAGAGACTGTTTCCAATCCGGTAGTTTTAGTCCAAACGTATCGTGCAGTTTGGTATTGTCGAGGAGCGAATAGGCAGGACGTTTAGCTGGGGTGGGATAGTCAGAAGTATTAATGGGTAGAACTGCTGTGACTGTTTGTTCCGAGCGCTGGGGATCTGCTTCTAAAATAGCCTGGGCGAATCCATGCCAACTCGTTACTCCACAAGCACTAAGGTGGTAGATACCACTACGATCGTGCAGGAACTCATGTAGATTGCGCGCTCCTTGCGACAGAATTTGAGCCGTGGCCTCTGCGATCGCTCGACTCCATGTCGGCGCGCCGATTTGATCGCTGACAATACGCAGTTCCGAGCGTTCTCTGGCTAAGCGCAGAATAGTCAACAAAAAGTTTTTCCCCATCCGGCTGTAAACCCAACTCGTACGCAGGATGAGATGAGGTACACCAGAAGATTGGATGGCTATTTCTCCTTCAAGTTTGGTTTTACCGTAGATACCGAGAGGAGCTGTGGGATCGGTTTCTCGATACGGGGTATCGCGATCGCCGCTAAAAACATAGTCAGTTGAGAAGTGGATAATTCCAGCACCAATTTTTAGAGCTTCTTCCGCCATAATTCCAGGTGCAATGCCGTTAATCGCCATTGCCAAATCTAATTCTGATTCAGCTTTATCAACGGCAGTATATGCCGCTGGATTAACAATCAAATGGGGCTGAAATTGGCGTATGGCACTGCGGATACTATCTGGATCGCTCAGATCGATCGCTCTACGATCGACGGGAATAATTTCGCCCAGAGGCAACAGCGATCGCTGTAGTTCCCAACCCACCTGTCCGGTTATACCTGTAAGTAATATTTTTAGCTGCTGCCCCATATGTAACCGTTTCTCCGTATTAGTTAACTTCCATCCAGGCAATGCATTTTTGCATTTCTTGGCGCATAGTGGCGCGATCGCTATGATAGCGACGACCGTGCCCTGGCAATACCCACTCAAAATCATAGTTGGCGAGCCTTTTCATTGACTCTGTCGTTGCCGACCAGGAGTACCAATTCGCGGATCTAAATGCGATCAATTGATTCAACCTTGCCGACCACGCTAGATGATCGCCAGAGAAGAGGAACTTGTCTTTATACAACAAAACTGTGTGACCTTTCGTGTGCCCCGGCACTGTAATAATTAATAGATCTGGTGCTAATTGCAGTGGTTCCGTATCCATCAGTGGCATCTCAATATTGCGAGTGCCTGCACCAATCTCGTCTTGATGTAAAATGCGATCGCAACCGAAGCGATCGTGAAATTTCTGATGATCCGCCACATCATCGCGATGGGTTAGATACATGTAGCGAATCCCACCCATACTCTCTAGCCTTTGCACCAGTGGAGGTGCGTAGCGCGGTGAATCCACTAGAATATTACCTTCCGGTCTTTGGATAAAATAGCTGGCCGCACCGTAGGAACTTTCAGAATGGAATCCACAATGGTAAACATTTTCAGCAATATGAACTGGGAAGCTTTGCTGTACGGTCAGGATATCTAGCGGTTTCTCTACGGTGCCAATGGAAGAGGTGGGACAAGAGAGGAGAGCTTGCATTGCCTTCAGCCGTTCTGCTTCGCTCTGGGGTTGGTGGAAAACCGCCGATCGATCGCCATCGCGATGAAATACCTCTGGAGCCATCCAGCGACAGGTATCGCAGTCGATACAGGTACTATCGACATAGAGATCGCCGCTGACATTTTGCGATCGCCGCTGTTGTAACTTAGCCATACGAAATACTCAAGCTAGATCCTGATGCTAGTATAGCCCTGCGTCCTTGAGGAAATTTCTAGCAAATAAACCACTTTACAGAGGGAATCCCCCCACAATCGCCCCAATTGGTTGAGGGCAGAAGGCTCTGCCCCTATCCCCCCTAATAATCCTACAATTATTGGTATATTGGTACGTTTTCTCCTGGGGATTGCGCTATGACCGTAACTGAATCATTGCTGGATCGAATGCCTGCCAATACAATGCAGAATTTGCAGCGCGTCGATCGCTTTTGGCAAGCATATAGATCCCAACAGCAGACAATTCCAGTGGTGGTACAGCAGAGCGCAGTAGACTTAAACGAGCTTGACTGCGATGTGGTAATTTGTGGCGGCACGCTTGGCGTGTTTATTGGTTGCGCTCTAGCTGTGCGGGGATGGCGAGTGACGATTGTCGAGCAGGGAATTTTGCGCGGTCGCGAACAGGAATGGAATATCTCGCGCCCGGAATTAGAGGCTTTTCTAGAACTAGATCTGCTAACCCCAGAGGAATTGCAACGGGCGATCGCCACAGAATACAACCCCGGTCGAGTTAGCTTCCTGGGCGGTGTAGAACTGTGGGTAAGGGATGTCTTGAATATTGGAGTCGATCCGGTGTTTCTGCTAGAGGCATTGAAACAGAAATTTCTCGCTAGCGGCGGTAAACTCCTGGAAAAAACTGGGTTTGAGAAAGCAACCGTGCATCCCAATGGCGTAAGTGTTATGACTAACGCGCTGGAACCCGATCGAGAGTCTGGGACTGCAATTAAAGCGCGATTACTCCTGGATGTAATGGGGCATTTCAGCGCGATCGCTCGCCAGGCTAGGCAAGGACAAAAAACCGATGGGGTTTGTATGGTCGTGGGCAGTTGCGCCCAAGGGATGCCACAAAAAGACTTTGGCGATCTAATCGTGACGTTTGCTCCCATAAAGAACAAGTGTCAATATTTCTGGGAAGCTTTCCCTGCCAGAGACGGCAGAACCACGTACATGTTTACCTATGCTGACGCTCGTCCCCAGCGCCCTAGCTTTGCAGAATTATGGGAGGAATATCTCTCGCAGTTGCCGCAATATCAGAATGTCGATCTCCAGCAAGTTAAATTCCTGCGTGCCCTATTCGGATTTTTTCCATCCTATCGCGCTTCTCCTTTGCAAACCGCCTGGGATCGGATTCTGCAAGTGGGAGATAGTAGCGGCAGTCAGTCGCCCCTGAGCTTTGGGGGGTTTGGTGCCATGTTGCGGCATCTCGTGCGCTTGGCCAATGGGATTGACTCAGCGTTAAAGAGCGATTGCCTCAGTTGCGAAGCATTGCGCTTATTGCAACCCTATCAACCCAATCTGTCCGTGACGTGGCTGTTCCAAAAAGCGATGAGTGCGGACATAGATCGAGATGTCGAACCGGAGCGGATAAATTATATGCTTTCGACCGTATTCCAATGCATGCAAGCACTGGGAGAACCAGTTCTGAAGCCTTTTCTCCAGGATGTCGTACAGTTTCCGGCTCTATCGCAAACGATGTTGAAGATGGCGATCGCCGATCCCGTGTTAGTAGGCAAAGTCATCCAACAGGTAGGCATAGTCGCTTTACTAGATTGGACGCGCCATTACCTCAGCTTAGGCGGGTATAGCCTTTGCGATCGCCTTGGAGAAGTACTCAAACCCATTTTGCCGAATCTGATCCCAGAGCAACAGTATTTTTGGCAATGTCAATTAGATGCTTGGAAATTCGGCTCTGGTGGAGATTATTTGACTGAATTAGCGATCGGCAGTCAGCAGTCAACTTTTAGCGAGAAAATCTTATAATCAAAACTTAGGATTGCTATATTTAGGGATATTTTGGAGGCTAAGCATATGGATCGCACTACATTTATTGCAACATTAGCGATCGTGGGTGGAATGGTATTGTTTGCTTCATTGCCTAATAGCATGTATAAAGCAGACAAAAAGGTGGCGATCGTCTCTTCCTCTATTTTCTTAGTTCTGAGCGCGATCGTTCTCGCAATAATCTATCACTTCCTCAAGCTGTCCTAGAATTCGCTGATGGGTTACTGCTCGAATTGGCAGCGTATTAGAATCGCGGTGATGTTGTCGTGACCGTTGATCGTGTTGCCAAGATTGATGAGATTTCTCACGCCAGATTTCAGGTCGGCATCGCCAGCCAGGAGCGGTAAAAGATGCGTTTCCCAATTTTGTTCTACTAAATCGTTATCGCATAGACCATCGGAACATAACAAAAATAAGGTCGGCTCGCTAACTCTTAGGAAGGAGATGCCTGGATCGACTTGAGAATTAGCATAGGGGCCGAGTGCTTGTGTAAGTTGATGTGCGTCATGACGAGACATTGCCTCTTGCAGTTCTATACCCTGGTCGATCAGACGATTGGCAACTTCGTGATCGCGGGTAATTTGTTTCAACTCTGTGGCGGTGACTTGATAGATGCGACTGTCGCCAACATGGGCGATCGCCACTTCATTTTCATAATTTGCTAGAAGTACCAGGGTCGTACCCATGCGTCCGGCATCGCGACGCAATTCGATCTCGTTGCGATCGTAAATTGCCTGATTCGCGACGTGAATAATCTCTCTGAGTGTCTTAATCCCTGGCAATTTATTGATCCAAAAGGGACGAAACATTTCCATAATTGTCTGGATCGCCATGGAGCTTGCTACTTCACCGCCAGCATGGCCTCCCATACCATCGCACAGAATGAATAACCCTCGTGATGTTACCTGAGCTTTGCGATCGGGCATTTCCGTTGTTGCAATCTGCGTACCGATCGCAAAGTTATCCTCGTTATGGTCTCGTTGCTGACCGACATCGGTTAATCCAGCATAACTAATGCTGAAAATTTCTGACTTTTGAGTCTTAGCTTCTGATATTTCAAGATCTAATGGTAGGGTTGGGTTATCTGGTTCTGTTGCTGCTCGATCTGTTAGTTGTTCTGAGGGGCTAGCAGTACGTGCTTCAAGATCGTTCGCATCGGCGCGATCGCCAGGATTGCTAATATTCTTAACATCATCAGTATTTACGCTGCCAGTATCTTCATCAGTTGTGGCAGGTGGTATAGCCGGATCGCTAGGCGCGATCGTACTCTCCGTTTCAGTAGTAACGCCATCTACTACATCAACCGCAATAGGCCCGTGCCCAATCTCGGCCTGATTCGCAGGATTAATAGTTTCTGTAGTTGCTGCTGCACTAGTTGTACTTGTAATGGGGAGATCGAGGGACATGGCAGCAATGTCGCGATCGGATATATTTTCCCAGGCAGAGCTTTCACTTTCGGTTTTAGGGATTTGTATGGTAGTGTTTACACCAGCATTGGCACTGGCATTGGCAAAGTTAAAGCCACAGTTTTGACAGAACTTATTGCGATCGGGATTCTCAAAACCGCATTTAGTACAAACGATCGTAGGCATCTTGAGGGAAAGTTAAAGGACAGAAATTCTTGGCTCTCTTTAACCCTAAGCCAGAAATTCTAAGTTTGGTGGAACGATCCACAATTTTTCAGCAATAAGCATTTTGTTAGATTTGTTATACCAATTTAAATTGTTGTGGTTACGGATGGGGGGTGGAGGCAACGCCCCCACGAAGGGGAGGCAGGGCGGTCTTGGGGGTTCCCCGCTAGAGCCACTGCCGTGTGGAACCCCTTCACCCCGTTCGATCTGTCGTGTGTACTGTTCAAATTGGTATTAGAAAAAACTCCATGTTCAAGCCATCACAGCCCTACCGCCATTACCGTAAAGCTTTTTGCTGGCATGGGTTAGCCTGGATATTTAAATGGTTTTGTCTGCTTGAAACTTATGCCACCAATCTCGGTAAAATAAAGGTTAAGATAAGTTAAAAAATATGACGCTAAAATAGTGTTTAAGGGTGTTTTATGATAACGAAAACCCACCCAAACCTTAATTCCTTGACAGTGCAGCACCTGCGGCAGGTGTTTGCATCAGTTGATGCCGCAAGTTGCCCCCATTCGCTCAATTTTCACCTGCATACCGTTTACTCCGATGGCAAGATGCAGCCTGAGGAATCGATCGATCAGGCGATCGCCCTGGGTATGTCCCATCTGGCGATTACCGACCACCACACAACACGCGGATATTTCGTCGCGATCGAACACCTGGAGCATCGTGCTAGGCAAGCTTCAGAGCGAGATGTTCCTAAACTACCGCAGTTATGGGCTGGGGTAGAGATCAATGCTAGCTTGCTGTTTACAGAAGTACATATTTTAGGCTACGCCTTCGATCCGCACCACAAGGCAATATCCCCCTACGTACAGGGTAGAAACACTGCTGGGCTAGAATATCAGGCTGTCAGTGTAATTAATGCCATTCATAGCGCTGGCGGTATTGCTGTTTTGGCACACCCGATGCGCTACCGCCGCAGTCCGCAGGAGCTGATCCCAGCGGCGGCGGCTTTGCAAATTGACGGAGTTGAAACCTACTACGGCTATGACAATAGCGATCCGTGGCAACCCAGTCCCAAACAAACCAAATTAGTGCGTCAGCTTGCCGAAACTCATGGTTTGCTATGCACCTGCGGAACCGACTCCCACGGTAGTAAAATCACCCGAAGGTTGTAGTAGCGTGCAGTGAGCTATCAGCGGTTAGCTTTTCTTAGACTTGCAAGGCGTACTCCCGGACTTAGGGACTATATCAGGAATGGATAGCATAAGACGGAGAGGGGGGGATTCGAACCCCCGATGGCTTGCACCATAGCGGTTTTCGAGACCGCCGCATTCAACCACTCTGCCACCTCTCCAATTGTTATGCAGGTAGCATTCTAGTCGAGTTTAGCATCAGTCTGCTCGATCGTCGCTCAAAATATATTTCGATCGCAGGCGAAACCGATCGCAATGTTTGATTAATATTAAAAGATTGCCAATTTTATGATTGCCAATTTATTCGTTCAAACCTAACTGCTAATTACCATGAAACACACCCTCTCTGTTGTAGTTGAGGATGAGGCGGGGGTACTCACTCGTATAGCAAGCTTGTTTGCTCGCCGTGGATTTAATATTGAAAGCCTTGCTGTTGGAGCAGCAGAAGAAGGCGGCTGCTCTCGTATTACTATGGTCGTACCAGGAGACGATCTCGTCATCGAGCAACTGACAAAACAGCTTAACAAGTTGATTAACGTCATTAAGGTAAACGACGTAACTGAGATCCCCTGCGTTGAGCGGGAGTTAATGCTGATCAAAGTTAATGCCGTTCCTGAAAAGCGATCGGAAATAATTGAGATCGCTCAGATCTTCCGCGCTCGTGTCGTAGATGTTTCGGATGACTCGCTGACACTTGAAGTAGTGGGCGATCCGGGCAAAATGGTAGCGATCGTGAAGATGCTACAAAAATTCGGTATTCGTGAAATTGCCCGAACGGGCAAAATCTCCCTGACCAGAGAGTCAGGCGTTAACACCGAATATCTCAAAGCTTCTTGAGAGAACAAGCCAATTTGCAGGGTGGGCAATGCCCACCCTAACGTTTGCTGGGAAGTAATACCTATGCGCTTGCTACAGGTTCTTTCATTAAGAACTTCTCTAGCTCAGTTAAAGCATCAGCATCTACTTTTGTTTGCATGGGGCAGAACTTAGGCCCGCACATCGAGCAAAATTCTGCGGTTTTGTAGATGTCGGCTGGTAATGTTTCATCGTGATACTCTCGCGCTCTTTCTGGATCGAGCGATAATTCAAACTGGCGATTCCAGTCAAAGTTATACCGTGCTTTAGAGAGTTCGTCGTCCCTATCTCTGGCACCGGGGCGATGGCGGGCAATGTCAGCCGCGTGAGCTGCAATCTTGTAGGCGATCAAACCATTGCGCACGTCCTCGGCATTCGGCAAGCCCAAATGTTCCTTAGGCGTGACGTAGCACAGCATGGCAGTACCGTACCAGCCCGCCATCGCTGCCCCGATCGCCGAAGTAATATGATCGTAGCCAGGTGCAATATCCGTCACTAGAGGCCCCAGGACATAGAAGGGCGCTTCCGAACACTCTTCCATTTGCTTGCGCACGTTAAACTCGATCTGATCCATCGGTACGTGACCGGGGCCTTCTACCATTACCTGCACGTCGTGTTCCCAGGCACGACGAGTTAACTGACCGAGCGTCTTGAGTTCTGCCAACTGCGCGTCATCGGAAGCATCGTGGGTACAGCCAGGCCGCAGGGAATCTCCCAAACTAAACGACACGTCATACTTTTTGAAAATCTCAATAATATCGTTGAAGTGCGTGTAGAGAGGATTTTGTTTGTGATGGTGCAGCATCCACCGCGCCAAAATCCCACCGCCACGGGAGACAATGCCTGTGATGCGGTTTCTGACCAGGGGCAGGTGTTCGATCAAGATACCCGCATGGATAGTTTGGTAGTCCACGCCCTGCTGTGCCTGTTTCTCTATGATGTGGAGGAAATCATCGGGCGTAAGATTTTCGATTCTGCCATGTACGCTTTCGAGAGCCTGATAAATTGGCACTGTACCGATGGGGACAGGGGAGACATTAATAATCGCAGTCCGAATCTCATCCAAATTGCCGCCACCAGTGGAAAGATCCATGACGGTATCGGCACCGTACTTAACCGCGAGATGGAGCTTGGCAACTTCTTCTTCTAGATTAGAGGAATTGGGTGAAGCACCGATATTGGCATTGACCTTACATTTGGAGGCAATCCCGATCGTCATCGGTTCGAGGTTTATGTGGTTCTTATTGGCAGGAATAATCGCTCGACCTCTAGCGACTTCTGCGCGTACTAATTCTACGGGCAGGTTTTCCCGCCATGCCACGTACTGCATTTCCGTGGTAATTTCACCGTTACGAGCGCAATGCATTTGCGTGCCGCGAAATTCACCCCGTCGTTTGGGGGTTGTTTCAGTAGTCATAGGTTTTTCCCTCAATAAATAGCTTTCCTACGCCGGTGTGAGCCGGAATCAGGTTCCAAGGATCTAATCTCAGCCTGGCGATCGCTCTAAGCGATCGATACCAGACACTCCTAGCGCTGAAGTATGGTAACACCCCTACGACAAGTTAGCAGCAACTTTTAAATACATCTTTATGTTTTATGTTCTAGGCATAATAACGCGATCGCCACTAAACCAAAACGTAACGATCGCTTTGCGATCGCTTCGGCAATATTCCGACACAAATTTCAGGGCGATCGCACGGCGGAGCTATCTTGAGAACGGCTTGCTTTGCCGATTGTTCGCCTTGATTCATTTATACTGAATCGCTGCGGCGGAATTGAGTCTAGTCAACTTATCAGATCCCGAAATCTCGGATCGGTGCGAATGCGATCGAAATCTGCATCTGTCTTTGCCATCTCTCGATACTGATCGGGATTGAGTTGAATCGCTCGTTGCAGATTCTCAAGAGCCAGATCGATGTCACCCAGCAAAGCATAAGCACAAGCTTTGTTGTAAGAGGGGTTAGGAGCGTCAGCTTTAATCTCAATGGCTTTGTCATAGGATGCGATCGCTTCTTCATAGCGTCCCAAATAAGCGAGAGTAACACCTCGGCTGTCCCATGCTTCCTGTTTATCGGGTTTAATTTCAAGGGCTTTGTCATAGGATGCGATCGCATCCTCGTAGCGGCCCAAGCTAAATAGAGCATTACCTCTGAGGAAACATGCATCCTTGTGGTTGGGATTAATGGCAATTACTTTATCGTAGGAAGCAATTGCCTCTTCATAGCGTCCTAATTTCCCCAGAGTATTGCCTCGGTTGAACCATACGTCGGGGTTGTCGGGTTTAATCTCAAGGGCTTTGTCATAGGATGCGATCGCCTCTTCATAGCGTCCTAAGTCATTTAGAGCATTACCTCGGTTACCCCATGCTTCGTACTTATCGGGCTTGATTTCCAAGGCTTTATCATAGGAGGCAATCGCCTCTTCATTCCGTCCTAACTTTCTTAAGACAACACCTCGGTTATTCCAAGAATCATGGTTGTCAGTTTTGGTCTCTAAAGCCTTGCCATAAGAAGCTATCGCCTCTTCATAGTGACCCAAGTTATATAGAGCAAGGCCTAGGTTCTTCCATGCTTCGTGAGAGTCGGGTTTGATCTCAATAGCTTTTTCATAGGAAGCAAGCGCCTCCTCATAGCGTTCCAAGTTAGCGAGAGCAAGACCTCGATTGTTCCATGCTTCATATTTGTCAGGTTTAATCTCTAGAGCTTTGTTGTAGGAAGCTATCGCCTCTTCGTAGCGTTCTAAGTTAACAAGAGCACTAGCTCGGTTGCTCCATACTTCGTGAGAATCCAGCTTTATCTCCAGTGTTTTGTCATAGGAAACGATCGCTTCTTCATCTCGTTCTAAGTCTTTTAGAGAATTTCCTCGGTTTTCCCATGCAGCGTTGTTAAATGGGTTTATCTCTAAAGCTTTATCATAGGAAGCGATCGCGTCTTCATTGCGCCCTAACCTTCTCAGAACAACGCCTCGATCGTTCCATGCAACGCTGTCATCGGGTTTTATCTCTAGAGCCTTGTCATAGGAAGCAAGTGCCTCTTCGTAGCGTTCCAAGTTAATAAGAATATTACCTCGGTTAATCCACGCGACTTGGTAATCGCTGTTAATTTCAACGACTTTATTATAGGAAGCTATCGCCTCTTTATTGCGCCCTAACCTTCTCAGAACAACGCCTCGATTTTCCCATGCAATGTCGTCATCAGGTTTTATCTCTACAGCTTTGTCATAGGAAGCAAGTGCCTCTTCATAGCGTTCCAGGTCAACAAGAATATTGCCTCGGCAAACCCATGCATTCTGGTAATCGCAGTTAATTTCAACAGCCTTATTGTAGGAGGCAAGTGCCTCTTCATTCCGTCCTAAGTCTTTTAGAACATTGCCTCGGTTTTTCCATGCACCGTCGTAATTAGGTTTTATCTCTAATGCTTTATCGTAGGAAGCTACCGCCCCTTCATTCCGTCCTAGTTTTCTTAGGACAATACCTCGGTTGCTCCATGTATTGCAATCCTCAGGTTTTATCTCTAGGGCTTTATCGTAGGAAGCAAGTGCCTCTTCATAGCGTTCTAGGTCAGCAAGAATATTGCCTCGGCAAACCCATACATCCTGGTAATCGCTGTTAATTTCAACAGCTTTACTGTAGGAAGCAAGCGCCTCTTCATTCCGTCCTAAGTCTTTTAGAACATTGCCTCGGTTACCCCACGCTTCATACTTATCCGGTTTAATCTCTAAAGCTTTGTCATGACAAGCAATTGCCTCTTCGTAGAATCTCATGTTTCTCAGAGTGCAACCTTTGTTATTCCAATCTTCGTGTGAATCCGGCTTAATCTCTAAAGCTTTTTCATAGGATGCGATCGCCTCTTCATGACGCGCCAAATTGTATAGTGCAAGGCCTCGGTTGCTCCATGCTTCGTGAAAGTCGGACTTAATCTCTACAACTTTGTCCCAAGAATCAAGTGCCTCTTCATCGCGTTCCAAACTATATAGAACATGACCTCGGCTGTACCATGCTTCATGGAAGTCAGGTTTTATCTCTAGAGCTTTATCAAAAGAAGCGATCGCATCCTCATAGCGTTCCAATTTATTGAGAGCAAAACCTCGACCGTACCATGCTTCATGGAAGTCAGGTTTTATCTCTATGACTTTGTCCCAAGACGCGATCGCTTCCTCATAGCGTTCTAATTTATTGAGAGCAAGACCTTGGCCATACCATACCTCATAGAAGTCAGGTTTTATCTCTATGACTTTGTCCCAAGACGCGATCGCCTCTTTATAACGTTTCAAACTATTATATAGAACACCACCTCTAATGTTCCATGCTTCATAGAAGTCGGGTTTTATCTCAAGAGCTTTACCCAAAGACGAGATCGCATCCTCATAGCGTCCCAATTTATTGAGAGCAAGACCTCGACCGTGCCATGCTTCATGGAAGTCGGATTTTATCTCGAGAGCTTTGTCCAAAGACGAGATCGCATCCTCATAGCGTCCCAAATTATATAGAATACTCCCTCGATCATGCCATGCTTCATGGAAGTCGGATTTTATCTCGAGAGCTTTGTCCAAAGAAGAGATTGCCTCGTCATAGCCTCGCAAGTCATGTAGAGCAAGACCTCGTCTATACCATGTCATGTATAAGTCAGGCTCGTTGTTTAAAGCTCTTTCCCACAAAGAGAGTGCCTCTTCGTAGAACCTTAATTCGTAAAATGAATTGCCTAAGTCCGCTAAAAGCATACCATTGGCGATGAGCTGTTCTGCCTGTTCCTTAGCTAGGGAAAGTATTTCCTGACGCTTCACTTTTGTGCTCCGCTTGGCTTTATACAATAAGGCAGCAAACTTTGCTATACCGTCCAGCCGATCTATTTGTTCAAAACAAACCTGTAGGGATCTCTCGATTTGCTGTTTGGACAGCCCAGCTTCTTTCTTAAGCTCATCCCATGGAATCTCTTCTGAAGTAAAAATTACTCGCCCACGGAAAGTAACGGGCATGATATCTCTTAAGAATTTACTTGTTTCGTTGTCTATGATAGGGGAGCCTTGTGAAGACAGTCTTTCTCTCTGTAACGACAGGCCAATTTCTGAGTCAATTACAATGAGTACACTCGCTATTATATCATTGTGACCAAAATAACAAGTAGTGAATAAGTGAGAAAGAAATTGAAGCTGAAAATCTGCTTGATGTGCAAAAGCACTATGATAGAGAGAGCCTGTTACATATCCTCGCCAGCGATCGCTTCGATATTTCATGCTTGGTGGGCGATCCACTGCCACTTCTAAACTAGCCTCCCCATCGTAGAATTCTGCCAACGAATGATGGATTTGACAGAATTGCCTGCGATCGTCTACATACATTTGCCTGCGAAATACATCCCTTGCCACATCATCGAAGCGGTACTTCCCCTGTACAAATTCCACAAAATATAGCTGCGTCAGCCACTCAAAGCAATCCTGGTTTTGGTCGGCAGCGGTCAAAAAATCTAATTGCTGCGATTCTGTCAAGTGTTTTACTAGCGATCGATCGAAGGAACGACAAAAAGATGCTAATTGGATAATGGTTCTTTGCGTTCTACTGAAACCTTCCAACAGCAATTCTGCAATTTCCTTCTCCCCATGCGAAAAGTCGATCGCTTCTCCCCTATCAAGCTTTTGGCGAATCCAGTCCAAATATTTGGGTAACCCCTTTGTGACGCGAAATATAGTCTCCGAGTCAGTTGAGATATGACTCCGCTCGCGATAATCTTCTGTCTGCCCTGGATTAAATTTCTCAATCTTACATTTGTAGACTTGCCTCGATAGCTTATTCCAGCCCTCATTCTGTAGGTCATACCTCCCAGCCACTACAATGCGGATTAGATGTTTTTGAATATCCGTATTACTGAGTAGCGATCTCCACAGCCAGACATCTATGTTCGGACATTCTGCCTCCGCCTTTTCGTAGGTATCCAGAATCAAGACGATCGCTTTGTTTAGTACCCTAGACCTCTGCTCCAAGCTGCTTACAAAAGCCGCCGTTAGTTGCGGTAGAGGATTTTGCATCAAGTCAATGAGATTGTTTTTACCCTTAGTAGCGGAATGCTGCAACAATAAGTCTTTAGCAGTCAGAGTGGCAGCAGCTAATTGTACAATTCCTTCTCCTGCCTTTTCACTTGTTGTCTTGTCCACTATTCCATGCGTGACTTTGGGCAAAACAAACCCCATCGCATTTTTTGCCAATTCGCGAACAGCCTTCATCTGGTCGGACTCGACCGATTTTTTGCCTTCGATTGGTGAGGTTTGGAGTTGCTTTAAGGTGCTGTTGTACTGCTCGTAAAGCTTTAAAAATGGATCGCGAACCGCTGCGGGTAAATTTTTTATGTCTTGCGTTAGTAAATTCCCAGGTTGAGGTAGCCTTTGATATAGGTAATGCATCAAGGCAATCAGCGCTGGCATTTCTCCCCCTTTGCGCCATTCTGTCTCCCCAAACGAGACCGCTGCAAAGCTAGCTCTATCCTCAAAATTGCTTTGAAGTTTCTGTACGAGAGTTGATTTCCCTACGCCGCCAATGCCCCAAATGTGAAATAGTATTGGCTGGTTTTTTTGTGTTTGCAAAGCGCGGTCAAAGGCAGCTTGTAAATCTTCGTCCTCTTGCCGCAAGATGTAAAGGGGAGATGGCTCTGGCAAATGTAGACCCTCCAGATTGGCATTACATCACATTTTAATCGATTCAAATCCCCATAAACTGTCTAAAGGTTATCGAGCGGGAAATTAAGTAGCGATCGCGCCTCGAAGTGAAAGTCGGTTTTCGGTTTGATAATTGCGTATAGTTTCACATCTACGTATTGCTCCCTAATAAAGGCGTATTCCCGCAATATACCCTCATATTGCATCCCTACTTTTTCCATAACGCGAGCCGAGGCAGCATTATCTACCATGCAGGTAGCTTGAATGCGGTTGAGCAGCATGGCATGAAATCCGAACGAAATAACCGCCCGCACTGCCTCTGTCATATATCCCTGTCCCCAATACGGGCGAGCCAGCACGTAACCGATCTCGGCACGAGCATGGTTTGGTTCCCAATTAATCAGCCCACAGGTGCCGATCAGTTTACTATTGCCCCTGTGCACGATGCCCCAATCCATTGGCCTTTCTGTATAGTACTTGTGCATTACAGACTCCAGAAACTGCTGGCTGTCCGCGATTGTTTGATGGGTCGACCAACTCGTATACCTGGTAACTTCCGGATCGCTGGCATATTCAAACACCTCCGTTGCATCGCTCATCTGCAATTGCCGCAACAGCAGGCGATCGGTTGTTAAGGTTAGTAGTAAATCTGGAACATCCAAAACTCTAGCCTCCCATTTCCCGCTGAATCCGCTCTAAGTCCCGCTTCACCTCAAAGCAAAGCTCGCGGTTGCCTGGATCGGTATTCATAGCTTTGGTGAGGTAAGCTTCAGCTTCCTTCAACTTGCCAGCCACAAGTAACTCGCTACCGCGACGTTGGTAGGTAACGGCTTGCCAATGAACCACCTCAGGCGCATTTTTATAGCGCTCTCGCAAACCCTCAGCAATGGCGATCGCCACCACATATTTCTTTTGCTTTAATAACTCCATCAGCCGCCCCAACATATCGACTTTTAGCCTTACTTCTGGATCTGTGGCGATCGGGTCTTGCTTTTGCCGAACTTCTTTGGTTTCGATCTTGATTTTAGGTTGGGGGTTGGAAGTTTTAGTTTTTTGGGGTTGGGGGTTGGGTTTAGGTTGAGGGTTAGGGGTTGGGGGTTGGGGGTTGGGAGTTTTAGTTTTTTGGGGTTGGGGGTTGGGTTTGGGTTGGGGAGATGAAGTAGGTGTGCGGGATGCACGGGATTGTGGTTGTGGCATCACGCCAGCGGCTGCATCTTTTAAAATTTGATATGCCTCCTGCACGAGACGAAACTTGTCGGCGGCGGCGGGGTCGCCCTGGTTGACATCGGGATGGTACTTGCGTGCCATGCGACGATAGGCAACCTTGACATCTTCAGGCGAAGCATTACGGGGTAACCCCAGCAATCTATAGCATTCCGAAAGTTGCATCCAGGTTAGGCAGTGGTAAGGAAGGTACAGCTAGCAAAGTATAACTCAGCATCAAAGCTTAGAAACAAGTTTGGTAAACAAACAAGCAGTTACTAGGTAACCTAGCACTGAAGTTATTGAGATCGCCTTCGACTACCTACTATCAGCCCCATCCCGCCTATAACTTATAGTTTTGGAAGGATCGACTTGCGGTAAATTATTTTGAGGCTTTGACTGAGGTGAAGCTTGATTCTTACCCTGACTATTCTTTTGCGATTCGTTTGCCATCTCTAAAAATTCTTGCAATGACTAACATTAGACTTACCTATGAGTATACTTTAAACTCAATTAAGGTTGTAGATGAAAGTATTGATAAAATAAACACAAAGCTTGCCATAGTTATTACTCTCAGTGGAGTTCTAGTTAACTTTGGGAAGGACTTACCCGGCTATTCTACAACCATATGTGAAAAAGTTAATTACCCTTGCCCAGCTTGCTATTTCATGAAGCTGGCAGCATATGTCTGCATTATCATTGCTATTGGACTAGGTTTATGGGGATTATCGCCTGCTAGCGCTGGTAAGATAGTCTTGCCAGAACAGCTACTTATGGATGAGTGGAATCTAGCAAGTGAAGAAGATTACATGACTGCGCTAATTCAATATTTAGAGAAAGAAACACTGCTAGTACTCAACAAAATTCGAGATAAAAAAGCTAGCACGCTAGATTGCGCTGTTCGCTTCATAGCAGCTTCTGTCGTACTGTTAATCTTAGATGAAATCTTAGTAACTTCTATCCCGATACTTGGGAAGCTTTGCCTGAACCTGTAATTGCGACTTTGAATTAGGGCAAATTGCTCTAAGAATTAATTTAACAAAGTATAAATACTTAGTGCTTTTACTGCTTCTGAATTTAACCGCAAGCTCCTTAGCTCTCATTCTAAATTTGGCACTTTGATTCAAGAAGGCAAGGACGATCGGAGTCGCCGACTTCGATTTGAACAGTGGCATGGTGAATGCCGAAGCGATCGCGTAACTCTTGAGCAATCTGAGTCAGAAACATATCGCCTGGATGTCCTGTAGGGATAACTAGATGGGCTGTCAAAGCAGTTTCCACCGTACTCATGCTCCAAATGTGTAAGTCATGTACCTGAGCTACGCCCGAGTGCTCGGAGAGATAGGTACGAACCGCACGTTCGTCAATGTTATGCGGGACTCCATCAATTGCCAGGTGAAACGAATCTTTTAATAGTCCCCAAGTGCCGAACACGATCGCAAAACTGATAATCAAGCTAACTGCTGGATCTAGCCATAACCAGTGGGTAAACAAAATGGCAATGCCTGCTATAACTACGCCCAGCGATACCATTGCATCTGCCATCATGTGTTGAAATGCAGCTCGAATATTCAGGTCTCCTTTACGACCTGACAAAAACATCAAGGCCGTGCCAGTATTAATTGCAATGCCAACAATCGCAACTCCGATTACGATCGCACCATTCACCTCACCAGGATGAACTAGTCGCTGAATGGCCTCCCAAATAATTCCACCTGTTGCAACCAGCAGAAAGACAGCATTGAGAAAAGCAGCGAGAACCGATGACTTGCGCCATCCATAGGTGTATCGAGCAGAGGGCTGACGACGAGCCAACAAACTTGCAATCCATGCCAGCAATAACCCTAAAACATCGCTGAGGTTATGTCCTGCATCTGCAATAAGCGCCACCGAGTTAGCCAGAACTCCAAAGATAAGCTCTGTGACGACAAATCCTCCGTTCAGTAGCAGCCCCAAAACAAAAGCCCGATTGTAATTGGTAGAGTGATGCCCGCGATCGCCATGGGAATGTTCGTGGTGATTATGTGCATGTTTATGACCATGTCGATGTGTCATAAATTCAAGATCCCAAATGTTGCCAGAGAATCGATAAAGTTCCCCTAGCATTCTAGTCCAGAATCCTTACGAGTTTGGGTATTCTTTCGTATATAAAATGGTTCTCATTCTCAAGTTCTAGCCTCAGAACCCATCAATGACCTATCGCTTGTTTCTCTATAAAGAGCCAAGCGGCATACTAATTCGTTCAGGTTTATTCAGGCTTTTTGCGAACCGAATACTTACCTTTCGCTGTTACGGGCGATCCCTTATTCTCTGCTAAAAGTTTCATGTATTGGTCTATTGCCTTTTCCTTGGAGGGATATTCTGCAATCACGTGAATTTTACGGCTATGGGCCATTTCCATTACTACTTGGGTCAACGTAGAAGTCATAGGTGTTACCGTACCCTTTTTATACAAGAAATAATAGCGACAGAAACTTATATGCAAAAAGATTCCCAAATTTTGCCGATTTCGATCGCATAAACAGCAAAAAATCAGCAAACTAAGTTGGAAAATTTGAGAAGACTACAACAAAAGCTGAAATTCCTTAAGGGCAGGCACGAAGTTACTATTCTCGTGGCTGGAACGACTGAGCTTAATCAAGACAAACCGTTGTAAAGGCAGCAGACCTGCCCACTGTGCTGGGGAAAGTACTGCCCCTACTTCTTGTAATTTTGCCTGCACTTCCGCAGGGATATTTTGCGCGTCTTCCCAGGCAGGCTCAGGATCGATGGTTAGCGGGGTGGCGCGATCGCCAGTACATTCCCGTATCAAATCCTGGAGGAACTGATGGTAGTTTTGCACCTCTGGTTGAGTCTTGCAGGGCATGTCTACTAAAAGTTGGCGCTGGGCGCGGCTAAATTTATGCCATTCTGCTAGTTTGAGCTTGATGCCGCAGGTATCTAACTTAAACCGCACTTGCATTGGAATGCAACGCAGCGATTCCACAAAGTCAGCTTCAAAGTTAAATAGATCGTTCATGTGGTGTGCTGCCAGACCCAACCTGTTAATAACCCTACAACTTTTAAACTAATTTGGGTAGATTTCCCTACTCTAACAAACCTGAGATTCGGGGTTATGATGAGGTCAGATTGTAGGTGTGTTTGCGCATACACTTAGAGTCAACAGTTTTGAACGGTAAGGGCAACTAGTTATGAGATTCTATACGTTTGGCAACGGCGGCGGCAATGAAGATCGATTTGCAGGTCTGCGATTCTGGCTTACCGTATTTTTAGTAATTTGGGGCTTGAGCGCCCTCGGTCTTGGCTGGCTGGTTGATTCGTTGTTTATTTTGATCGCGATCGCTACAGTCGCTCCCATAGTTGCATTCTTTGGCCTCCAGTGGTGGGTGAAGCGCAGCATTATCACTTCAGAATGCCCGGTATGCGGTCATGTTTCCATGGCATCTCGCAACAGCCAGTTTAACTGCCCCAGTTGTGGCGAACTTTTGCAGGTGGAGAAGCAAAAGTTCGTACGATTTACGCCACCAGGGACGATTGACGTAGAGGTACAGGCAGTTGATTAGTTGGGTGATGGGTGATGGGCGATGGGTAATGGGCGATGGGCGATGGGCGATGGGTGATGGGTGATGGGTAATGGGCGATGGGTGATGGGTGATGGGCGATAACGCAGGGGTTTCGCATTTGTCCGACCATCTTTGCATCAAACCCAAGCATTAGTGACAAATGCTAAACCCTTACTTACCGTTCGTTCCATACCGTTTGCCATCCCCATACCGTTCGTTCCATACTGTTTGCCATCCCCATACCGTTCGTTTCATACCATTTGCCATCCCCATACCGTTCGTTCCATACCAGCCGATCGCTGACAGCTATTTATTCCCTACCGTAAAAGAAGCGTGGATATCTATTGCACCCGTCCTGGCTGCCCTAAGCCGCTTAACTCGTTTGCCGATCTCGATACTAGCGGCACGATTAAAACTATTACGCAAAAGTTTTGTACTAGCTGTGGTATGCCACTCATCCTCGGCGGTCGGTATATTACAGAGAAACCTCTAGCCAGGGGTGGGTTTGGCGCAACTTTTACCGCAGTCGATCGCTACACGCCTTCGATGCGGCGCTGCGTGGTGAAGCAACTGTTGCCGATCGGGTTAAATCCCAAGCAAATGCAATTTGCCAAAGAATTATTCGAGCGTGAAGGTACAGTACTGGATCGGTTGGGCGGGCACCCCCAAATTCCTGACTTACTAGCTTTTTTTGAGGTGCAAGCACCATCGCGCAGTCCCGCCAATCCCGATCAGTTTTTTTATCTGGTACAGGAATTTATTGACGGGCTGACATTAGAGCAGGTAGTAGAGCAGCACGGCGCACTGAAAGAAGACGAAGTATTGGAGATTATGACTAGCCTGCTTCCTGTTTTGCAGTTCGTCCATGAAAGCAACTCTATTCACCGCGATATCAAACCCTCGAATATTATGGTGCGCCCGCAGGATGGCAGATATTTCCTGCTTGATTTTGGAGCGGTGAAGTTGGTGACCGCAGCAGCGGCAGGGCAGAAATCTACAGGTATCTTTACCCCAGGGTTCGCGGCACCGGAACAAATGCGGAGCGATGCAGTTTTTCCTTCTACCGACTTGTATGCATTTGCAGTCACCTGCATTTATCTGCTCACGGCCATGCAACCTGAGGATCTATTCGATCCGGCCACGAATAGCTGGAACTGGCGATCGCATGTAGTTGTAAGTTCGCAACTTGCCAATATCTTAAATAAGATGTTAGCCAATGCCCCCAGCGATCGCTTCAGTTCGGCAGCGGAAGTATTAGCTGTCCTAACTGGCTCTCAGCAAGCAGTTTCACCTACTCCATCTAAACCAATTGCCCCCACAGCCCCCTCTACTCCTCCAATTTCCATCATCCCCTCTAACCCCCAACCAACCCCCAACCCCCAACCCCCAGCCCCCGTCGCTCGCCAGGTACCGCATCCTCGCCCAGTTCGGCCTCCATCGCCACCCTTGGTTTTACCACCTCTGGGCAATCAGCTATTCGCTGCTTTTCTGATGGGATTTGAGGGAATGGCATTGGGGATTATTGCCCATAGCGTCGGCTTAGCTTTAATCGGCCCATTTAGCTATGCCATCCTGGCTGGAGTAATGCTGGCATTTCTGTGGCTGCGCTCCAGTCAGATTATGGATAACAAGGATTTGCTATTTCTAGTTGGGATCACCGCACTTTTGTTGTGGCTGAGTAAGATATTTCTCAACTGGGCAACCCCACCTTTACCAGATATGTTTCTATTAGCTGCGATCGCGGGGTTTGCTACAGTAGCGATTATTACTTTATTCCGTCTGGTCTACCAGACCATCTACAGTCTGCTGTGAGCATGTCGAAGCGAGTTAATAGTTACAGGCTTAATCTTCTACCTATCTCCCAAATGCCGATTGTTTTATCTTTACTGGTAGTTGCGAGAGAGAAACCCCGATCGGGGGCGATCGCCCTAACTGCTAGATCGAAAATAGAATCCTGGTGACCTTCTAATACAGCCAATTCCTCGCCAGTTTCAATATCCCAAAGTTTTATTTTTTTATCCCAACTCGCACTTAATAGTAGGGTTTTGGAATTGGGTAAAAAAGCAATGCAGGAAACCGACCAACTATGCCCGGATAGATTGCGTAGCAATTGATGGGTTTTTAAGTCCCAAATCTTAATATCTTTGCCATCGCCAGCACTGGCTAGAATGCTGGCATCGGCATTAAAAGCCACGGATTTAATCGCCCAATTGTGCCCCTTTAAACTATGCTTTAACTCCCAATTATCAGTTTGCCAAATCTTCACTATGCGGTCTTGAGATGCACTTGCCAATAGAGGCGATCCGATCGCAAATTGCACGTCAGTTACGGCTAAGCTATGTGCTGCTAAAGTGGTAATTAGCTCTTTAGTTTGGCGATCCCAAATTCTTATTTTTTTATCAATATGAGCGCTGGCTAGCATGGGAAGACCAGGATGAAGGGCGATCACAGCTACTCCACTGCCCGTGTCTAATTCGTGGACGATATCGCTATCTGCATTGCGACCGCCGTTCCAACGCCAGAAATAGATCTTACCTTTACGATCGCCACTAATTAAGATATTGGTATTTGGAACGAATTTAATATCTGCGATCTGCCCCTGATGCCCGTATAGATTTACAATCCTGTCCCCTGTTTCTACTTCCGAGATCGAGATCTTTTTGTCCTCACCACCACTGGCGATAAACTTGCCATCGTCGCTATAATCAATGCAATTCAGTCCTGCGAAAAGTTCCTCGTCAGCGCGCAGAAACTTCTGACAGGTCCAGGTATATTCGAGTGCGTCCTGGTGCCTTTTCTTGCGAGCGATCGCGCTTTCCCAATCTGTGACGCTACATCCCATCATGCGTAAAACATCTGACGGAGAGCGCAGCCTTCGATCGAGATCTGGGACAATTAACTTATCGATTAACTCGCCTAATCTCTCGCGGCGATCGCTATTTACTTCTGCTTTGCTAATTTGCCAATTATCCCGCCATACCCAGCTACGATCGATCGTATTGAAGACATCGAAGGGGCGCAATCCTGTCAACAGATATACACAAACTAAACCCAAACTATAAAGATCGCTCGCAAAACACACTGTCCCTTCCAAACTTTCTGGCGCTGAAAATTCAGCAGAACCAGAGTATATATCCAGAGAAGTATCAGACTGAATATTGCGATCGCCTTTAACTTTGGTTAAGCTCATCCAATCCACTAAAATAAACTTATTTAGCTTATCTGAATAAATAATATTTTGCGGTTCGATTTCTCGATGAATTAACTTGTAACTGTGCAGATGATGTAGAACGGGCAGGATATTGAGGAGAACTTGCCAAACGCGATCGACCGCAAAAGTGCCAGAGCGATTTACCAATGTTTCCAGATTATTACCTTCGATAAATCCTCTTACCAAATAGCAATAACTATCTGTCTCAAAGCTATCGATATAATCGGGAATATCAGGATGCGGTTCGATCTCTTTTAGATAAGTAACGAGGCGGTTGAAATAGTTATTGTAGGGGTTATCTTTGTGAATTTGTCTTAGAATACAAGAATTGGTATTGAGGCGATCGCTGACTCGAAAAACCTGACTGCGATTATTTTTATGTAAAATCGCGATCGCTTGATAGCGATCTTTCAGACTTAAAGCAGCTCCGCAGTTGTGGCAAAACTGAGAGTCATTATCTCGATTAATTTGCAAACAATTGGGATTGAAACAGTATACCCTTGGCATGATTATATTGAAAATTATTCTGAGAAAAAAGGAATCTGTTATCGCCGCCTATTTCGATGTCCTGCTAGTTTCTGCCACATTTGACGGATTGTAGTTATGAATGAAGATATACATTTCAAAAAAACTTGAGAACCTTTAGGCTGACTGCTAATTGTGCGATCTTTACTTGCTGGCACCTGCTTTGGGGGAATAGATCGAGCAGGAGGCGAAACGGGCATCACGATGATTGAAGGATTAGAAGCTGATAGTTGGAGATCGGCGATCCGATCGACAATGCCATATTGTAGGGCTTCTTGAGCAGATAGAAAAAAGTGTTGTTCCGTATCCCGTTCAATCTTCTGCACTGGCTGCCCCGTGTGTCGAGCCATAATCCCATTTAATGTTTGCCTAATTTTACAAAGTTCTACAGTCTGCGCATCTAATTCAGGGCTGTTATTAACTCCTACTGAAGGCGGACAAAGCATAATCCTACTATGAGCGAGCGCCAGCCTTTTTCCCTTTGCACCTGCTGCCAATAACAAGCCAGCTATTCCTCCCGCAAATTCAATACAAACTGTTGCAACATCAGCTTGAATACTCTCAATTGTGTCGTAAATTGCCATGCCTGCTGAAACCGACCCACCAGAAGAATTAATATAGAGATAAATATCTGCGTTCGCATCTTCGGAGTCCAAATACAGTAATTGCGCTACAGCAGCAATAGCCGTTTCGTTTGTTATCTCTTCTCGCAAAACAACAATCCGTTTTTGGACTAGATCGTTATAAAATTCTTCATTCTGGTTCAGGAAATCATTTGAATTATCCATTTCAATCTCGATCTCTCCTTAGTATCTTGAGGTTATATAGCGGTTTTCAGATGAAAGCGAGAAGGGGGTTTGGGGGCGTTGCCCCCAAGAAGGGGTGGAACCCCTTCACCCCGTTAATAAAACCTGTTCTCAATTGAAAAACGCTATAACTGACTTTACGTGGAAGATTCTGGAGTCCTCACCCCTCCGCGTAACATCAGGTTATAACAGTAGAGTGGGGGTGGGCAATGGGTACATCTCAAGTTTGCAGGCTCATAACCCCACCCATCCTCCCCTTGACAAGGGGAGGTACCGGAGGTGGAGGGGTAACTGCAAAACTGGAATGCTCCCTGGGCAATGCCCTGTTATCTATAATCCCCTATAAATCCTTGGGAGGAACGATACTTGCCAAAGGATTATCTAATACAGGTTTCTTAGTTGCTACAGGTTTTTCCTCTTTAACACTATTTGCACTCTTCAAACCAGGTACCCCCGGTTGTTGCAATTGATTTTTTAGCAACATTGCCAACAAACCATCCAATAAACCACCGCCATTTGCACTGCCGCTTACCGATACATCGGGGACGACGCGAACCTGGCGATCGCCGATTACCTGCATCAACTGAAGCACAGTATAGGCTTGAGACCCCAATGCCGTCACCCCCGCTTTGTAGGCGGCTGCCTTAGCTTCCCCAGTAAGGCGGATTGCCTCTGCCTCGCCATTTGCCTCCTTGATCTTAGAACTGGCCGCCAACTCTGAGATGCGCACGCCTTGTTCTGCTTTAACTACCTCCTGTTGGATATCTGCTAGCGCAGTTTCCCTCACTAACTCCTGTCGTTGGGTTTGCGCCGTACGCTGCACTTCGTAGGTCTTTTGTTGTTCTTCGGCGATTTTTCTTTGCGTCAAAGTCTGCATCAATTCTGGTGGCGGCGTAATCAACCCGATTAAAGTATCCACCGCCTGCACGTCATAGGCACGCAAAGCCAACCGCACGTATTCTGCTGCCTCTGCTTGTCTCTGACTGCGTTCCGTCAAGAAATCGAGAATCGTGTATTCCTGCGCCGAGTTACGGAAATAGTTAGCGATAATCGGGCGCAGAACGTGATCGACAACATTTTGCATCGAACCCAGACGAGAAATTACCTTTGGTGCATCTAACGCGCCGATATGGATGATTTGGAATACCTCTAAATCGTACGTGAATCCATCAAAAGACAGTAGCTTCAACGCCGTTAGTTTGGAATCGTAACCGTGTTCCCCTGTAATGCGTTCCGAGAAATTTAACACGATATTCGTGGTTGGCACCAATTCCACTCCCATAATCCGCGTATTCAGAGGATGCTTGCCCGGATATAGAGGTGTTACCCAAACTCCTTTATGACCGGGGTTAACCAGCGAACCGTGGGTAAATGCTTCGCCACTAATATCTTCGGTAGTTTTGCCCACAAAGGAAATGACTACCCCCACATAACCGATGGGAATTTCTGTCATCCTTACCTGTTCGACTTGTGCAAACCAGGGATTGAGATTCCACGAACCCGATAGAATGACTTGCTCTTGTAAGCCCCTTCTGCCGCCGCCATTAATAAATTTTTGAGCGTTTTGGAAATTGTCGTGACCCGGAATCACGGGGCCAGCTATTTCTCCTTCTTCGATCGCCAAACCATCCAAAGTCGTAACGATACCTACCGTGTTTGGGTCTACTGTATGCACTTTGAGATCGTTGGGGTGCATTCCTTGTTTGCTAGCAGTTGTCGCCGTGATAATCGTGAATAATCCGGTGTTAATGCGATACATACCTGCGGTGAGAATGCCTAGCTGTCGTCCCTTCTCGCCACCGTTGACTAAAAATTTGTGTGCGTCTTGAAAATCGTCGCAGGGAACGACCTTACCTAATATCCTCTCCGGTGGGATGGTGGCACCGTCATTGGCAACTACAAGGCCGATTTCTCCTTGAGGGATAATGCAAACAGATTCCTTTTTGATGCCATATTGCCAGGGCCAAAAGCCCCAGTGCCAACCTGGTGGTAGGGTACTGGCCTGCAAACCACCTTCTCCGTGCAAGGCAATTAATCTGCCAGCGGGTAAGCTTTTGCTGGCAAATTTCTTGGTGACGATCCCAACTTCTTTTTCCCCAATCACAACTAAACCCAAAATCTGGCAGATTTGAGGAAAGAAAATCAAGCAAATAACTACGCCAGCAACGGGGATCAGCCAGGTAGATATATCCGCCTTGACAATCTGTGGTTGAGATTCAATCTTTGATGTTGTTTCTGGGGTGGATAGCGCAGTGATGAGTTCGCTGTGGGTAACGGTTCGAGATTGTTTAACTGGTAGTTCTTTGGCTGCGGCAACATTTCCCGACAGCATGATTCCAGCCGCAAGTAATGAGGTAACAGACAAACCCCGACTGAGTTTGCCACCTAGCAACTTATTCTTCGTGCTTCTCATAGTTGTTATTCTTTGTATCGAGACGTATCGAAATCGAGATATTGAAACTTCAGCAAAGAAAGACTTTGTTCTCCTATGCTTCACAAAAGTTAATAATCAAAATAGATAGGCATTCAAGAACCTAATGAAGATCTATTAAGCTCGGCTTCTTCAATGTTAAGTGAGATAGATTTTTCTCACTGTCTACACTATTCTAAGCGATCGCTCAGTTTAACTTTTGGAAGAAAGCCTAAATTCAGATTTAATTAATCCTGTGCCGTGAATAACTATGCCTTATGCACGATAATGTTATACGATCGGTTAATCTCCGGTAAGCCTAGCAGTTAAAGGGGGATTGTGCTAAACCATTCTACAAAATATGTCGAGGAAAGGTGAAGTGGGTATTGTGGTTCAGGAAGTGTCAAAAAGCTTTGGCGACTTCCAAGCGGTGGACAACGTTAGTATAGAAGTCAAAAGTGGCTCTTTGGTAGCACTTTTGGGGCCGTCCGGTTCCGGGAAATCTACCTTACTCCGTTTAATTGCGGGGCTAGAAATACCCGATCGCGGCAAGATCTTTTTAACGGGCGAGGATACAACTTTTCAGGATGCCCGCGATCGCAATATTGGGTTTGTGTTTCAGCATTATGCCTTGTTTAAACACATGACCGTGCGCCAGAATATCGCCTTTGGGCTGGAAATCCGCAAGCAGGAAAAGTCAAAAATCCGCAATCGCGTCGATGAGTTACTGGAGTTGGTGCAGCTAAAAGGTATGGGTAACCGCTACCCCTCGCAGCTATCGGGCGGGCAACGGCAGCGGGTGGCATTGGCAAGAGCCTTAGCTGTGGAACCCAAAGTTTTATTGCTGGACGAACCTTTTGGGGCGCTAGATGCCAAGGTGCGGAAGGAATTACGGGCTTGGTTGCGCCGCCTGCACGACGAAGTGCACGTTACCAGCGTCTTTGTTACCCACGATCAAGAAGAGGCGATGGAAGTAGCTGATGCGATCGTGGTGATGAATAAGGGTAAAGTCGAGCAAGTTGGTACGCCAGCGGAAATTTATGACAACCCTGCCACCTCATTTGTGATGAGCTTTATTGGCCCGGTTAATGTTGTACCTGCTAGTACGAATATTTGGGGGAAGAGTAAGCACGCCAACGATCGCGAACATGTCTTTATTCGCCCGCAAGATATTATGATTAAAACACAGGCAACCGATACGACCGTACCGGCTCGTATTAGCCGCCTGATTCATCTAGGCTGGGAAATCCAGGTCGAGCTGGCACTTGATGACGGTCAGGTACTAATGGCTCACCTTACACGCGATCGCTTTGACGAGTTAAAGCTAGAACCGCAGCAGCGCGTGCACGTCCAGCCCAAAGATACCCGCTCGTTCCCTTTAAACTATTCAATTTGAATTGAAGCCCTAGTCTCTAACTCCAAAATCATCTAGAGTTGGGAACATGACTGAATCTGCTCCCTTGAATTTTGCCGATCGGGATTTGAGCGATCGCTCCTTCAAGCACCAGTACTTGAGGGATGCAAATTTTCGTGGGGCGAATATTCGAGGTTGCGACTTTGGTGGGGCGAATTTAATCGGTGCTAACTTTGCCTATGCCAGAGCCGGACTGAGCCGCAAACAAGTAATTACTTTGGTTATCTGTGCCATTGGGTTTGGGATTGCCTACATCGATGCTCTGGTATTCGCACTAATTGGGAGTTTCTCTATGGCTGTGGCGATCGCGCTTTCCACATCGATGCTAGCCGCATTGATCTCGCCATTTACCTTGAGTTTGGGGATCTGTTCCTTAGTAGCTGTATTCGCAAATTTATTCAGTGCCGACAGTGGTTGGGAAGTCTCAACCGCAATCGCGATCGCGTTTGGTTGTGCCGTCGTTCTGACGATTAACCGAACTTTGTTTACCGTGTTTCTTGGCGCGATTGCGTTTAGCCTGCTAATCGCCTTATTTTTCGGGTTTGCTGGGAATTTAGAGCAGACCCTGACCTCTTACCGCGTGGTTACTGTGGGCATTACATTTAGCAGCATTGTTACCCTGACTGTAATGGATGGCGATCGGGATTTCTATGCTGCTAGCGTAGCAGGCAAATTTACGATCGCCGCCGCCGCTGCAGGTAATTGCCTGGTGTTGAGTGCCCTAGCCTTCGCAGTTGCCCGTAAGTGCTTTGATGATGACCTACCACTGGAGGAATTCGGTTATGTATGCTTTGCGATCGCTTCTGCGATCGGCGGGTTGGTACTCTTAGCCAGAGCAGTTAAAAGTATTAATGATGCGATCGGCACGTCGTTTCAAAATGCCGACCTTACTGGCGCGAGATTTGACAAAGCCGTAATGTCCCATACCGATTTTTCTCAAGCCAGATTATCAAAAGTAAGTTGGTCGCGCGCGCGCCTCAGAAAGTGCTTCATGCGCAGTCGATCGAGGGATAACGGGAGCGGGTCGCTAGACCTATAGTTATGATGACGATCGCGAGGCAATTCCCTCAGGAATGCGTACCGCTGCAAGGAAATTGCTTCCTACAGGTAATTTGTTTATGGGAAATCTCCTAAGCAGGCTTGACTGCACCAATCTGTTGGATCTGTTCTTTCATCCAGCTTTCATATAATTCATCGATTAATTGCTGGCGTGTATTTTCATCGAGCTGCGCTGGATAAAATTTCTCTAATCTAATCAGGACAAACCATTCCTCTAATCTGGTGGGCGGCCATAACTGTCCTGGTTGACTAATAGCCAGGGTGCGGGCGATCGCAGGATGCGGTGTAACCAAAGGCGTAGGCCCCACTAAGCCACCCGTTGCAGCTTCGCCGCCTTGAGAATACTGCTTTGCAAGGTCTGCAAACGACTGCTCTTCTTCCTGGATGCGAAAGTAAAGTTCCTGGGCGGTACCCAAGTCCTTGGTACGGATCAGCGAATATAACACCCGATCCAGGGCGGGTTTGCGCGTCATAAAGTACGACTCAACTTTATGTCCAAATTTTTCTTGTTTGAAGCGTGACAGACGAGTTGGACGCATCACGACATCCTCCAGTTGACTGTCCGTCAACCCCTGCACTTGCTGCCAGGACGATCTCGCTTCGGGAGTTTCTAGCTTATTTTGCGTAAAGAACTTTTCTAGCAAATCCTTGCGTTCGGTTTCCGTACATTCATAACTAGCGATCGCCTCATCTATAATTATTCCCCTAATCAGTTGAGGGAGTAATTGATAGCGGCGCAGAAGCCCGATTAATGCCTCTGCCTCAATTTTTTTATTACCAATCTGGAAAATTTCTGCCATAGCCTCATCATTAAACCACAGTACTCAGGCAGTTAATCCAGCCCCGCATACCACTTTTTAGATTACAACTAAATCAAACTAAAAATAATGAGGCAGTTACTACCTACCTCATCCTTCACCACATCTTAAGCCTGCTATATAGCCGTTAAAAAACTGACAGCCAATCCGCTGAATCTGATTGCTTCTTCAAACCACTAAGCAACGATTACAAGATTTAAAGCAGTGAATGAGTGAGGGAATACCGCGAATTGGATCTGGGCGATCTTGGTAAATAATTTGGCGGTACCAGCACCATCCTGGTCGTAGTATAAGCCTCCCTTGTTTGTATCGTAGTAGAAGGAAGAAGTACCAATAGGAGCACCTACAACATCTGCATTTTGACCTTCCACACTGCCAGAATTGGTTGAAAAGAAGAAGCTGGTTGGTGCAGTCCCTGAGCGGTCTTGGCCTGCAACTAGCGAACCACCAAATGCAGCAGCGCTAATCTGAACTACATCAATAACCCCAGAGGTAAAAGTAAAAGCATCAAAGTCAGTAATTGTATCGTATCCACCAGGCTCAAATACGTTTAAGAGGAATGTGTCATAATCCTCAAAACCGCCTCCGGTTAGCGTATCAAAGCCTGCTCCGCCAATCAGCGTATCGCCCTTACCGGAGTTCAACTCTTGAAAGAAGGAGGTTCGCCGATCGCTGCTATCGCCACCATTGATGCTGTCATTACCAGCACCGCCATCCATAACATCATTGCCAGCATTACCAGCCAGGGTGTCGTCGTTGACAGTAGATTGGAGCAGAATGCCATTAGCCGTCGTTGCTACGCCAGCAATAGGGGAGAATGTGTCAGGTGTAGGCGCTCCTACCAGGTTCTTACCCTTGATGTTGGCACCAGGTTGACCTTGACCGACAGTGAAGGTAGACGTACCGCCGTTATCACCCGTGTTGACGGTGTCATTGGTGGTGATGAAGCTACCGTTGATAGCGAATAACTGCGATCCTGGTGCCAGTAGCTGCTCTCTAGTTACACCCACGACCGTGATGGTTTGGTTGGCAGGAGTGCCATCGCTAGCTGTGCCTGCAATTGCAATTACCGCTGCGCCAGCCGAGTTGGTGGTAACCGTTACTGTGGCGTTGCGGTCTAGTTGGGAAATTGAAATCGTGTCGCCAGTAGCGAAGTCAAAGATCGTGTCAGAGCCACCAAAGCCGCCTCTGCTGCGTATCACTTGCTCTGCACCTGTAAACGCCACCAGATCCTGCGGTACGGCGGTAAAGAATTGGAACTGGTCGTTGCCAGATTCTCCAAACATGTCATTATTGCCACTGCCACCAATCAGGGTGTCGTTACCGTCCGCACCCAACATGCGATCGCTCCCGTTACCAGCAATTACCACGTCGTCGCCGATGTCGCCGTTCATGGTGTTGGCATTGGCAACGCTACCGTAGATCGTGTCGTTGCCTTGACCGCCAAACAGAGTGTTTCCACCATTGGTAGAAGCGACTAGCAAGTCTGCGTCCCTATTACCGCCCAAGCTGTCAGCGCTGAAGCCAAAGCGAGCGCCAACGAGGGTGTCGGCACCCTGACCGCCAAACAGGCTGTCGTTGCCGCCTGCGGTTTGGGTTAAGCTATCAGCAAACAGAAGGTCGTTGTCAGCATTACCGTTAAGCGTATCTCTGCCGACGTTACCGATGAGAGTGTCATCGCCTCTGAGACCTCTAGCGTTATCGCCTTCCGTAGTTGCTAAATAACTGTCGTTAGCATTTGTTCCTGTAAAAACTGCCATTAAATTTTGCACTCCTCACGTTTTCAGTTTCTTAAGTTCTTGGTTAAGTGGTGCTTTCCAACTCTAACTATTGCGATAGCTCTTATATTGCTTTAGCAGGCAATTAACCGAACGTTTGTAAGCTTGGCTCGAACTCAGAAACCTCACCACCATACATAAACTAGACATATCACAATAGGCACTAAATAACCGTGCAGGTTTAAGCAATATTCTGCGCAGAAGCAAGTAAACTTGCCAACAAAGACAGTTATGCATCAAAAATGCAGACAAAAAAGAGGCAGTTAGTACCGCCTCTTTTTAACCTGTTAGCTTAGTAACTGATGTTACGCGGAATCCTCATCTCTTTTAACCTGCACGCATCTTTACACATAAGGGTCGCAGGGGCACAGCCCCCGCTCTGGTTTTCTTCCCCTCTCCCTGAGGGAGAGGGGCCAGGGGTGAGGGTTTCAGGATCTTCCGCGTAAGGTGAGTTAGTAACTGAGCGTTAATCCACAATTACCAAACAAGCTTAAACAACAATTACTATGTGAGAAGAAGTAAATGCATTGTTAGGGGTGGAACCCCTTCACCCCAAAAATAAAACCCGTTCTCAAGTGAAAACTGCTATAGCGCGCTGAACCTGGTGAATTATCAATGCTTAACTGTGGCTGTTGAGAATAGATGTTTCTGGCTGTGCAAGGTTCTTTTTATATCTTCGAGAGACTTCTTGTTCGGGATCGATACCTTCAAAGGTTGGTGGCAGCCAGACTCTGAGTACCATCAAACCTCCTAACACCACAAGGAAAACACATGCAGCTAAGACCTGCGTAAAGGTTGTCTCAAGCACGCCTCTTACGATCGTTTCTCGCAAGACAGAAACAATGGAAACTTCTACTGCTACTCCGATCGATACTCGTTGCTCCTGGAGGTAAATAATCAGCAGGCGGAATAATTCCACTAAAATCAGTAATGAGAGAATATCTGCCATTACGGTATGGAACTGGATGGGTGGAATTAAAGAAAGGAACATGGTACCGATTTGCAGCACCATAAAGCTAAATAGTCCGATGCAGAGACAAATCACGATCAGATCTTGAACTAATTCCAATGCCTGCACGATTCGAGGCAAGTGCAACCAACTATCGCGTTTGATTGGTTTGAGGGGAATATCTTGTAGTAAGTTATGCATCTTGCTAATACCAATTCGATAGAGGGCTAGAGGTACCAATCCAAAACAGCATTGATACATCGAAGGTGGCGGGGTGTGTCCCACCACCTGACTGCAATAAACTGTTATTGAAATTGGTATCGATCGTAGCTATAGTCAATAGGCTTAGGACGGGGTGCAGGGATTCCACCCCTGCGTGGGGGCTGCGCCCCCACACCCCTGTAATAACCGATCTATCTACAGCTATAACTTTATGGTCGGGCAACGAGCAGTATTTGTAAAATGCCAATTCCTAAAGGAATATATTAGTATTCCTTATGAGATTGCAGATCTTGTACGCTGCTAAACTTATGTATGAGTTCTCGATCGCCCAGCAACTCGTCAATTAACCCAGCGATCGCTTTGCAGCAACTATCCGGCGATCGCCCCACCTGAAAAGCACTGAATCGCATCACAACCCATCCTGCGTCCAGGAGATATCGATCGAACTCCTCATTTGGTAATAACCCTTGAGGTTCGTCCGTTTCATCTAAGGCGATCGCGATATGAAGATTTGTCTCGGGATCGATGTAAGCAAAATCTAATGTCAAACTCCGATCGGGAAATTCAACCTGGCATCCCACATGAGTTGAGTTAGGAAAATATTGGGTTAATACCCGGGCAAAATCGCTTTTTATTCCACTCAGAGTAATATTCGTAGCATCTTCCACTCTATTGTTAGAGCTTACTTGCTTCAGGAGTTCCAATAACTTTGCTCGTCGATATTCTCTCAGTCGATTGGGGCTGCGAGCTACGGCAACTTTACTCTCATGCTGAGCTTGCTTGCGGGCATAAGTTTCTAGGGAAGTAAAGTATCCAGCCAGGATGCGATTGTATCTTTGCAAGCGCTGCTTGTAGCTCTTAAAGCGCAGGTGTTGATATGTAAAAATAGCTCCTAGACCAATCAGAAGTACAATCGTACCTAAATTCTTGTCAACGCGATAAATGAGAGATGTGCCTGCGATTAAAAGCGCGATTTCAATTACAGCTTTGAAAAAATCAACTGGTTGTGGTTCTGATGCAGAAAGTACAGGCGATCGCTCCGTAAATATCGGCAAAGCAGGCAACTCTGACTGAATTCCTTGCACCTCAGGTGGTATGAGAATGATGGGAAAGCAACTCATAGTTGTCAGATACCGTCCCATTTACTCATAGGTAACCCGATCGGACTTGTAATTTGGTGGCTCTACATGGATAGCGATCCTTACCGGGTCGAAATGCTCGTGGAGAAGATCTTCAACCAATTCTGTAATCTGATGGGCAGACTCCACATCAGTAGGTGCAACAATCATATGCATTTCGATGAATATCTGTCTACCTAACACCCCTCTAGAAGCGATATCGTGACAATTAATTACACCTGGCACCTGACGAGCGATCGCATCAATCGTTTCCGGTGCGATCGCCATCTCATCAACTAGCATCGGCAAGTTACTTGCGATTACTTTCCAACCGCTCCAAAATACCAAAGCAGCAACGGGTAAAGCCAGTACCACATCTATCCACTGCAACCACTTCATGCCGGTCAGTTCGCCGCACCACACCCCTATTAGACCGGCGATCACAATAATCGTAATCCAAACATCGCTCATAGTGTGCTGAGCATCGGCAATCAGAATACTACTACCAATACGATTGCCGACCCGACGCTCGTAGAAGGTAATGATAATATTCATCCCTAAAACCACGATCATCAGCCATAATGCGGGAGCAGAAACATCCACTTTATGTACCGCGCCGCTCGTAACTCGATCTATAACTCCCTTGAGAATTTCCAAGCAGGCCATGCCCAGAAAAGCAGAGATACTTAGTGCGGCGATCGCCTCAAATTTCTGATGTCCGTAGGGATGTTCTCGATCTGGGTAGGGCGAGGCAAATCGGATGGCAACTAAGCCCAGCACGTTATTAAAACTGTCGGTGACGCTATGCAGAGCATCGGCAATGAGGCTGAGCGATCCGGTCCACAGACCTACCACCAGTTTGACTAGCAAAACTAGTATGTTGAGTAGCAAAGTGATCAGTAGTACCCTGCGTACTTGAGGACGTATATCTTCCACTCCGAACCCTAATTAAAAGTCATCATCGTAATTGCTAGCGGCTGCTTGGTCGTCGCGCTTGGAGCCTAGTAAATCTAGCTGCTCGACAAAGATAATCGGTTTGGAGCGGTCTTCGCCCGTGGTGCGATCCTGCCAGCGATCGAATTTCAGCGATCCTGTAATCCCAATCAGGCTTCCTTTTTTAACATAGTTGGCAGCTATCTCAGCGGTCTTGCCCCAAATCTCCAGATCGAACCAATCCGGCGGTTCGTCGCGATTGCTAGTCCGGCGATTGACCGCCAGGGTAAACGTACATTTTTGCGAACCGGACTCAAAATATTTGACTTCAGGATCTCTACCTGCGCGACCGACCAAATTAATTTTATTTAGTGACATAGTCTCAAGTTTATTGCTTTATTGACGACTCCCCGTCCTAAAGGCGCGGGGATTCTTGGATCGTCGGGAGTCCAACGACTTTACCCTCACCAAAATTCACTGCGATGCGCCCCACCGCTGTATAAGAAAATTTCTGTTGCTCCCTTGGAGCTAAAACTTTCTTAGGATAGTACGCCCATTGCGAGACAGGTTCCTCCGCTCATGGCGCGAGTCTCTGCCTGTGTGGCGATTGAGTTTATTGTATCAAAAAGCCGTGCTAGAAGCACGGGGCTTGCATCCCAGTTTTTTGGTCAAAATTGTAGTGCAGGGATCGATATTGAGGAAATAATTGTAGAAATCTCCTAGGGGATTCAGAAAGTTGAGGTACAAATATTAAGAGAGATATTCAAAGTTGCAGATAGGGGTATTACTACTCTTCTAGGCAGGGTATTTTTGATTTGAACTTCTGGGACTGTAATACGCAATCCCTTCTATTCATGGCGCTTGACAAACATAATACGATCGTGTTTTTTAACTAATAAACGTCAGGTCTTCCCCCCACTGAATGTAATGAACGGTAGTTGTAGTGAATCCATGGAACAGGATGTTACTGCCTGTTTGCACGATCTGGTCAGACTGGCTACCTATGCTTGTCAGGTACCTACAGCTCTAATTACAATTTTCGATGGGGAAATATTAAATTACTTCATTAGTTTTGGATTGAAAGCAAAAAGTTGGTATGCAGAGTTACCTTTTTGCACCTATGCCCGACGTGGCTCATCCTTGTTTGTAGTAGAGGATGCCTCAACTGACTCGCGCTTTGCCAAACACCCTTTGGTTAAAAATTTGCCCCACATTAAATTCTATGCGGGGATGCCCCTGATCGCGGACGATGGAAGAGCGATCGGTACGTTTTGTGTAGTTGATTATTTGCCTCGGATGCTAAGCACCGAACAAAAGGAAGCGATCGCGCTTCTAGCCCAGCAGGCAGTAATGCAAGTGCAACGGCATAATTCCCGCGTGCAGGGCGCAAAGCTTGAAACTCTGACAAAACAGGTAGAAGCTCTGCAATCGGAATCTCAGTTCCTGCGATCGCAGATTAAGGATCTCGAATGGGAGAACGATCGGATGCAGTTGCTGTACCGCCTGGGAATGGCGCTGCAAACCTGTTCTAACTTTGAGAAAGCATATCAAGCGATCGCACCACTGCTGCCTCAATTATTCCCAGACTGTACCGGTAATATTTTTATAGGATTAGAAACCCATTGGAATATTGCCCATTCGGTTTTGGCGTGGGGAGAGCCACCGCCATCGCCTCTAAAAGAGATTTATCTGGATCGTTGTCAATCCCTAATATCTCATCCAATGTATCGGCAGTCTTGCTTATCTAATGCCAGCAGTACTGCGAATAATCCTGAGGAGTATTGCCTTTGCTGTCATCAGGAGAAACTATTACAGGATCGAAAGCTATTGTGTTTCCCGCTTAATATCGAAGACAATGTAGTAGGTGTTTTGCATCTGTATCCTACCTCTCAAGTGCCCTGGACTGAGGAGCGCAGATTGTTTGTTGAGAAAGTAGTTAACCAACTGACAATTGCATTTGGGAATCTCAAAGTACTGCATACGTTTAAACTTAAAAGTATTCGAGATCATTTAACCGGTTTATTCAATCGTCGCTATTTTGAAGAGATCTTAGAACGCCTGCTCAATCGTGGCGAACAGGGGAACTATGCGGTTAGCTTGATCGTGCTCGATATCGACTATTTCAAAAACATAAACGATACGTTTGGACATTTAGCTGGAGATGCTGTTTTGAGGGATATTGGGATTTTTCTGAAGGGTTCCGTGCGACCTACAGATATCGCATGTCGGTATGGTGGGGAAGAGTTTGCGATCGTGTTACCGGCATGTCCGATCGAAATTGCTGGGCAAAGGGCAGAAAAGCTACGTCGAGGGATTCAATACCTAGGAATGGAATACCAAGGACAGAGTCTTGGGAAGGTAACAATTTCTGGTGGGGTGGCAGCATTTCCAGATTGTGGCTCAACGTTAGCCGAGTTGGTCAGTGCGGCAGATACGGCTTTGTATCAAGCAAAAGTAAGCGGGCGCAATCGTATTTGTATAAGTAACAAATTAACCGTGCATTAGTTCCGCAGCAACTTTTGCTTTCAGGGAAAAAATGCTATTTGTGATTTATACCAATTCTTCAAAATCGAACTACATATCAATCTACGTACGGGCGAACGGCCGTTCGCCCCTCCAGCAATCTGTAATTTTACTTGAGAGAATTGGTATTAGCTATCAGCTACTAGTGAAGAAATTTTGCAATTCGGATAGGATTGCTATATAACTTCGTAGATCTTACAAATAATCTAAAGGCGGATGTATCATGGCATTTAGTAGGGCAAAGATGTCTCCTAATCCTCAGACTGACGGTCTAGTCACCGGGCGGTCTCGCCGCAGTCAAGGCACCGTCCAAACATTACCCGAGTTCGATACTTATCCCGTGCCTAAATGGTTGCGCTTCCTCATATCTGCCCAACGGCTGTCAATTACTGTCACTGTTCTGTTAACTGTTGCTGTTTTTGGCGTGTATAGCTGGACTGTATATGCTCAAGAGGCTTGGAACAAGCAGTACAGGAAATTAGAGGAACTAAAGCGTCACGAGCGCAACCTCACAGCCACAGAAGGATTGCTAGAGCACAGTCTGATCCGCGATGCCCAAAGAAATTCCAACCAGAGATTAGTCAGGGAAACTCCAGAGCAATCAATTTTCTTGCAGTCCGCACCTAGACGATCGCTAGCACAACCCAGCGAAGCAACTAGGGAAGATCTGGGCGTGCCCTTTGAACCCCTAGGCTACTAATCGGCAATTAAGGAATTGGCGATCGCTCGCGAAGTAATGCAAGAACCCAGTAACTACTACGAAATTTTGGGAGTGCCTCAAAATGCCAGTTCTGCTGATATTAAAGCAGCTTATTATCGATTAGTTCGTAAATATCACCCAGATTTAAACCAGACCGATCTAACTGCCCAAGACAAGTTTTGCCAGGTAACAGAAGCCTATCAGGTGTTAAACGATCCCGAACGGAGATTGGTTTACGATCGCCTGATTAATAACTTAAATAATGCACGGCCAAGTAACGCGCAGGCAGGCAATCCTACGCAAGATGCTGAAACTGCCTATACTCGCGGCCTAGATAAGCTCAACCGAGCTGATTGCAGAGAAGCGATCGCGCACTTTACAGAAGCGATCGCGCTCCATGCTAGCTATACGGCAGCATATAATTGTCGCGGCCTCGCTTATTACAAACTAGGAGACTCGGCCTCGGCAATTATCGACTACACTCAGGCAATTCGCCTAAACCCTGATTTTGCGGAAGCCTACTATAATCGAGGACTGGCGAGGTTTCGCTTAGGCTACAGCCAGGCGGCAATTGAGGATTTTACCAAGGCTGGGGAATTGCAGCCAAACTACGGGCAAGCCTACTATAGGCGAGGGTTAGTTTATGTCGATCTAGACGACCGCACCCATGCGATCGCCGATCTACAGATGGCGGTGGAAGCATTTACAGCATGTTCGGATCTGCCGGGCGTGCAGTTGGCGCAGTCAACCCTACAATCGCTCAAGGTCAAACATAAATCGCGGCAAATTGTTAGTAAAACCAGGGAACTGATCGATGACACTCGCATGGCTCTGGGTAATTTCATACCCAATCCTTTGGGGGGGATGCTGCCTGTCTATGCCAGGTTAACTGTAGTTCGAGCAGTCAGGTTGAGTATCTGCATAGCAGTTATTTTCAACCTCTGCTTTACCATAGGTGCCTATATGCTCTGGCGGCAGATCTACAACAATACCGTACCTACCGATAAATTGATTTTCACTGGTGGAGTGGTATTTCTAGGCTTTGCCGTTTCTAGCTTTGTCATGCGGAGCTTTTTGCGCGGTAGAGGTAGCTTCGTTGGCGATCTGTTTATCGCCGGAGCCTCATTACTACCAATAGGAGCTTTAGTTTTACTGAGCGGTTTGGTAGGAGTATCGCATGGCGCGATCGCTCTGGCAATTTTCGCTGTATTCAGTATTTCCTATGCCATCCTGACCGCCTACAGCGGCTGCAACCAGATCTCTAACATGTCAGAATCCGCATCTACCCTAAGCGTACCAACAATCTTTTGTTTAACCGGGTTCATCCTCGCAGCCTGCATCGCCTGGATGAGACCCATGGGAATTCGCCCTGATGGTTTGGTAACTTTCTTGATGGGTTTCTTAATAAACTAATCCTACCTGTAAATTTTTCATTGATATGCTCATTGATATGCTCCATGTACGGGCAGGTTTAGCTAGAAGTTTTTGCTTGTTAATACCAATTTAAATTGTTGTGGTTACAGATGGGGGGTGGGGGCAACGCCCCCACGAAGGGGTTCCACCCCTTCACCCCGCTCGATCTGTCGTGTTTACTGTTCAAATTGGTATAACGATAACGCTCGTACAAAACCTGCCCCTACCAATGGATTTTTCACGGCAACAACTAATCCTCGTGATCCTCAAATGGATCGCTTAGTTTTTTATTGGGTGGGCCAAAGGCTGTATAAATCGATATTGCAGTTAGACAGATCGTAAACACCGCGATCGCTAAAGTAATATACAGAGCATCATTTTCCATGAAATATCTCGATCGCTTAATATATTGGTACAATTGTACGACAACAGCAAATTAAATTTCTTTTAAAATAAGTCGCACTATGTCACAACGTACTTGGTTGGGAGATATTCTCAGGCCCTTAAATGCTGAATATGGCAAGGTTTCCCGTGGTTGGGGAACTACAACGGTTATGGGAACATTTATGGCTCTATTCCTGGTGTTTTTGCTCGTTATTCTCCAGGTATATAACTCGTCTTTAATTCTAGAAGGCGTTAATTTAAACTGGGGCGGCTAGACCGCTAGTTGCCTACAAGTTAGGAAATCAAAGGTATGCCCTGCTAGTTGGCAGGGCATACCTATCTGAATTAGACAGGGGTATAGGCAGGATGAATATTTTTGGTATTGGTTTACCCGAGATGATCGTGATTATGGTAGTAGCACTACTGATCTTTGGGCCTAAAAAATTACCGGAAATTGGACGCAGTGTGGGTAAGGCCATCAAAGGATTTCAAGATGCTTCCCGCGAGTTTGAGTCTGAGTTTAAGCGCGAGGCAGAGCTATTAGAAGAAAGTACCAAGCCTTCAACTACTGTCGAGACATCGAGCGAGTCTTCAAAGCCATCAGCAGATGCCTGAATTTAATACTTTAGCTGCACCGCCAATTGACCTGATTGTGGGGTTGGGTAACCCTGGCGATCGCTACAAGCATACTCGTCATAATATTGGGTTTATGGCGATCGACTATCTAGCCAGTCACTGGCAGATTCAACTTACGACCGATCGCAAATTTCAAGGCATCTACGGTGACGGTAGGTATCCTAGTGGTCAAAGGGTACGCCTGCTCAAACCTACAACCTATATGAACCTTTCCGGTCAGTCGGTGCGATCGCTCTGTGACTGGTTTAAGATCGAACCTCAGTCTGTCCTGGTCATTTATGATGAAATGGACTTGCCCTTTGGCAAAATTCGCTTGCGTCCATCCGGCTCGGCGGGCGGACATAATGGCATGAAATCGATAATTTCCCACTTAGGCACGCCAAATTTTCCGCGCTTGCGGGTGGGTATCGGCAGGAGCACTCATGCCGTACCTACAGCTATCAGTCACGTTCTAGGTAGCTTTAATCCGGAAGAAACCCATGCCCTGCCCGACATCCTGAGATTGGTAGAAGATACAGTTAAAACTCTGTCCGCTGAGGGCATCGAAAAAACCATGAGTATCTATAACAGCCGCACCATTACCATTAGTGCTGGTATTGTATGAGTTTGTCCGAGGCGATCGCTACGAAAAAACTCACGACAACTAAGATAAGTATAGCCGTAGACAGATCTGCTAGGACAGGGGGTGTGGGGGCTGCGCCCCCACGCAGGGGTGGAACCCCTGCACCCCGTCCTAAGCCTATTGGCTATAGCTATATGTGGAGAGACTAAGGTTCATGGCAAAAGCCAGGTGAGTCTCAATGAAGCAGAAACTAGACTTCAAAGTCTAACTTTGTCTAAGTTCTAGAGAGCGGATAATATGGGTAAAACAAATAAGGACGCAGGTTGGACTGAGGAGAAAAGCTTATGAAGGCCATGATTCTGGCTGCTGGCAAAGGGACGAGAATTCGCCCTATTACATACGTGATGCCAAAGCCAATGATCCCGATCATGCAAAAACCCGTAATGGAATTTTTAGTCGAACTATTGCGGCAGCATGGCTTCGATCAAATCATGGTCAATGTCAGCCATTTGTCAGAGGAAATTGAGAACTATTTCCGTGACGGTCAAAAGTTTGGCGTGCAAATGGCCTACTCCTTTGAAGGTAGTATCATCAATGGTGAATTGGTAGGGGAAGCTTTAGGTTCAGCGGGTGGGCTGAAGAAAATTCAGGATTTTTCGCCTTTCTTTGACAGCACGTTTGTGGTGATGTGCGGCGATGCGTTGATCGATCTCAACCTGAGCGAGGTGGTGGCGTGGCACCGTTCTAAAGGTGCAATGGCAACAGTCGTTACCAAAACCGTACCGAAGGAAGAGGTATCTAGCTACGGTGTCGTGGTAACCGATGATGAGGGTAGAATTTTAGACTTCCAGGAGAAGCCCAAGGTTGACGAAGCTCTCAGTAATAATATCAACACGGGTATATATATTTTCGAGCCGGAGGTGCTTAACTACGTCCCCTCTGGCAAGCAATACGATATCGGTAGCGATCTATTCCCGCAGTTGGTAAAGGCGGGAGCGCCTTTCTACGCGATCGCGATGGACTTTCAATGGGTAGACATTGGTAAAGTACCCGACTATTGGCAAGCAATTCAGGATGTACTGCAAGGTAAGATCAAAAATGTCAAGATTCCGGGGCGTGAAGTATTACCAGGGGTATTTACGGGTCTGAATGTATCGGTGGACTGGAATAAAGTGGAAATTACAGGGCCTGTATACATTGGGGGCATGACCTGCATCGAAGAGGGAGCCAAGATTATTGGACCAACGATGATTGGCCCCAACTGCCATGTTTGTAAGGGGGCTGTGGTAGAGCGCAGCGTCATTTTTGAATATTCGCGCCTTGCCGACGTACGCTTAGTTGATAAGTTGGTATTCGGTCGCTATTGCGTTGATAAGACGGGTGCCACGATCGATCTACAGGCGGCGGCTCTGGATTGGCTGATTACCGACGCACGTCAGGAAGCACACGTCCAATCCCCCCTTGCTCTTGGTGTTCCCAGTACAAATGCTCCGTAAAAAATTTACTGTTTCTATAGATTTGAGGGTGTTAGATTATGTTGTTACAGGCACGTAGACTAGCGATACCTACAATACTGACGAGGGCGATCGCACCCGTAACTTTGCTAGGTGCGATCTTCAGCATGACTTCAGGAGTTGAAGCCAGAAATTGCCGCCCGCTAGAAGTAGTTGGTGGTGCTGGTACAGTCGTTGAGAAAAAGATTACTCCGGGCGGTACTCTACTCACCAACGATAACTGGAACACTGATTTTGCAGTACCGAGCGGGACTAACTTTAACCTGTATACTGCAACGATTACTCCCAAAGATAATGCCAACTACGCCATCAAGCTATTTCTCAAGTACAGTAACAATACGCTCGATAAGTTCTACGACCAAACTACCCCCCTTAAAAAAGGCAAGCCTTTAGTAATTACCGGGGAACCGAGGGCAAGAGAATCTCCCTATCAAATCAACGTATTGGTGGGCGGACTCGAAGCGATCGGTACGGAATACTTGCTTACCGTATCTGGATGTTATTAGCCGATCGCCGAGTGCTGAAAGCTCTACCCTCTAACGGACTGTGGGTCTTTGATTGTTAATCCGATTTTTTACAAACGTATACAGGCGATCGCAACCGCGCTCGATCGTATTGAGATCGGTGGCGTAGGAAAGGCGAATATTCGTATCCATGCCAAAGGGAATGCCTGGTATGACTGCCACCTGTGCTTCTTCTAGTAGCATCTCCGCAAATTGGAGCGAACTCAAACCTAGTTCCTTAATATTAGGGAAGAGGTAGAATGCCCCATCGGGTTTGAGGCAACTAATACCTGGAATTGCATTCAAGCGCTGGAACATGACTTCGCGCCGCTGGGCAAAAGCCTGCCGCATTGACTCCACGCAATCCTGGGACTCTGTCAAAGCAGCTAATGCACCGTATTGAGCGAAAGTACAGACATTTGACGTACTATGACCTTGAATCTTGGTGGCAGCTTTAATTAAATCCAAGGGCCCCGCTAGATAGCCAATTCGCCATCCGGTCATAGCGTAGGCCTTAGCAAAGCCACTGCTGATAATCGTGCGCGATCGCATCTCCGCACTCACAGCCCCAATACTTAAATGCTGCGCCCCATCATAGAGAATCTTTTTATAGATTTCGTCAGCGGCAATCGCAACTTGTTCGTGGTGGCTCAGGACTTCTGCGATCGCGCGAATCTCCTCGGGCGTATATACCATCCCTGTGGGATTAGAGGGCGAATTGAGGATAAACAGCTTAGTACGCGGTGTAATGGCTGCTTCTAGTTGCTCTGGTGTAATTTTGTAGCCATTAGCTGCATCGGTGATGACAAATACTGGCTCGCCATCTGCTAGCTTGACCATTTCGGGATAGCTCACCCAGTAAGGCACGGGAATAATTACCTCATCACCCGGATCGAGCAACGCCATCATCAAGTTATACAAAGAATGCTTGCCACCATTCGTGACAATTATCTGGTCTGCGGTATATTCAAGCCGATCTTCTGAGGCGAGTTTATCGGCGATCGCCTGCTTGAGTTCTGGCATTCCCGCAGCAGGGCCATATTTGGTTTTACCCCGATCCAGAGCTTGTTTCGCCGCCGCTTTAATATGTTCTGGCGTATCGAAATCTGGCTCGCCAGCACTAAAACTGCAAATGTCCATCCCGCTTGCCTTGAGAGCTTTAGCCTTGGCATCGATCGCCAAAGTCATAGATGGAGTGACTTTACTAACGCGGTGGGCTAATTGCATAAGCTGTATTCGATCTGCTGATTTATACCAATTATTCAATGTATTGTCGATCCCGCGATCGGTTTTTAACGATCGCTTAATCTAGTCTACGTTTGGTATTCTTGAAAACAACAGTAACTAGACTTTGAGACCATGACACAGACTCCCCTCGCATCTATTCCCTCCCTTCAGGCCAACAGTCGCCCAGATGCACTGGGGCGATTTGGTATTTTTGGGGGTAAATACGTTCCAGAAACCCTCATGAGCGCTTTGAGCGAGTTGGAAGTGGCGGCAAAGTATTATCAAAACGATCCCGAATTCCAAGCAGAACTGGATGGGCTACTGCGCGATTATGTGGGCAGACCCAGCCCCCTCTACTTTGCGGAGCGCTTGACCGATCGCTACGGCACCGCCCAGATTTACCTCAAGCGCGAAGATCTCAACCATACGGGCGCGCATAAGATCAACAACGCGATCGCTCAGGCTCTCCTCGCCAAACGCATGGGCAAAAAACGGATTATTGCCGAAACTGGTGCGGGACAGCACGGCGTTGCCACTGCCACCGCCTGCGCGCGGTTTGGCTTGGAATGCGCGATCTACATGGGCGACCAGGATATGAAGCGCCAGGAATTAAATGTATTTCGCATGAGGTTAATGGGGGCAGAAGTCAGACCTGTATTTGCGGGAACGGCAACCCTCAAAGATGCCACCTCCGAGGCGATTCGCGATTGGGTTACCAATGTCGAGACTACCCATTATATTTTGGGATCGGTGGCGGGGCCGCATCCCTACCCCATGCTGGTGCGCGACTTCCATGCTGTCATCGGGCGGGAAACGCGATCGCAATGCCAGGAAAAATGGGGCGGCTTGCCGGATATCTTGCTTGCCTGCGTTGGTGGTGGTTCCAATGCGATGGGCTTGTTCCACGAATTTGTCGAAGAGCCAACAGTGCGCCTGATCGGGGTTGAGGCTGCTGGCGAAGGTGTAGATACCGACAAACATGCTGCCACCTTAACTAAGGGCAGAGTAGGCGTTCTGCATGGAGCCATGAGCTACCTATTGCAAGATGCGGAGGGACAAGTACAGGAAGCCCACTCCATCAGTGCCGGACTCGACTATCCCGGCGTGGGGCCAGAACACAGCTACCTGAAAGATTCTGGCAGAGCCGAATACTACAGCGTCACCGATCGAGAAGCCCTGGATGCCTTCCAGCGCTTATCTCGACTAGAGGGGATTATTCCGGCGCTGGAAACTGCCCATGCGATCGCCTACCTGGAAACCCTGATGCCACAGTTAACTTCAGACAAACGCATTGTGATCAACTGCTCTGGGCGCGGCGATAAAGACGTACAAACCGCGATCGCTCGGTTAACCATTTAATATTCTGGGATTGCAACCTATGACCGCTCTAACCCTGGATCTACATCTTGCCCTGGAACTGACAGACGAGCAGTTCGAGCAGATCTGCCGCACAAATCGGGATTTGAGATTAGAACGTACTGCAAAAGGAGATTTAATTATTATGCCCCCGACCGGAGGCGAAACTGGCAATCGTAATATCAAGCTCAGCACCCGTGTTGAGATTTGGAATAGCCAGACAAATTTGGGAATTGCCTTTGATTCGTCTACTGGGTTCAAACTGCCAAATGGTGCGATTCGCTCCCCAGATGCATCCTGGGTGCAATTGGAGCGATGGCAGGCGCTCACACCTCTGCAACGGCGAAAATTCATACCGCTTTGTCCGGATTTTGCGATCGAGCTAATGTCTCCTACCGACGAGCTCGGGGATACTCAAGCCAAAATGCAAGAATATCTGGCAAACGGACTGCAACTGGGATGGCTGCTCGATCCCGACTCCAAACAGGTAGAAATTTACCGACCCGCACAGCCAGTAGAAATTCTGCAAAACCCTGCTAGTCTGTCGGGTGAAACCGTATTGCCAGGGTTTGTCTTGCACTTACAAGAAATCCTGTAAAGAAATCCTGTGCTTAAATCTTTTTAGGGCTGTCAATGCTTGAATACATCACTACTTTAGTCATTCTTGGTTCCATATTTGCCCTCTTTAGTCTGGGTTTAAATCTGCAATGGGGGTTCGCCGGGCTGGTCAATTTTGGGCACGTGGCATTTATGACCATTGGAGCCTATACCACCATCCTGCTTAGCTTAAGAGGCGTACCCTGGTATTTTGCCTTTCTCATCGCTTCTGCTCTAGCTGGCTGCCTTGGCCTGGCGATCGGCAGCACCACACTACGTCTGCGCGAAGACTACCTGGCGATCGTGACGATCGGTGTATCGGAAATGGTCAGATTGGTCGTGAATAACGAGGAATGGCTCACCAGGGGCACCAGAGGCGTATATGGCTACGAGCGTCCCTTATTTGGGCTGGTACCGCCAACCTCCTACCCTTTCCTATTTGCAGCGATCCTTTTAGTCGTGCTCGGTCTGGTCTACTGGCGGTTGGAGTGGTTGGTGCGATCGCCCTGGGGGCGCGTCCTCAAAGCAATTCGCGAAGATGAGGAAGTCGTAAAAGCATTGGGAAAAAATGTATTCTGGTACAAATTGCAGGCATTTGTCATTGGTGGCGCGATCGCCGGTATGGCAGGCAGCTTTTTCGCCTGGCAACTGACTACGGTTTATCCAGATTCATTCATACCGCTAATTACTTTCCAAGCCTGGACGATCGTGACGATCGGTGGGGCGGGTAGTAATTTAGGCGTACTGATAGGAGCTGCGATTTTCCAGATTTACAACGTACTGCCCAGGTTTTTACCAGCTCAAATCCGCGCTGACGGCGGCAAGTTTGAGGCAATTCAGCTAATGTTAATCGGTCTTACGCTGATCTTGTTAATGCTGTGGCGACCGCAAGGCATTCTTGGCAATAAGGACGAACTGACCCTAAATCGGTAAATACACGATATATAACAACTATAGCCAATAGGCTTAGGACGGGGTGCAGGGGTGGAACCCCTGCGTGGGGGCGCAGCCCCCACACCCCCTGTCCTAACAGATTCTGTCTACGGCTATATTTGCCAGAATTCTCCTTTTTCTTAGTCCGCGCCAGTGGACTTTGTTTGTTTAGCTGCGACTTCCAGTCGCCAGACAAGATCGCGCAATGGTTAAGAGAGTCGATAGATATTGAATTCTTGACGATCGCTAACCGATAATGGCCAACTGATATAAACTAGATATTTGCCAATATCTGGCGCAACTGCAATCTTAAAACTTTGAGCAAATCCATGAAGGTTACCCTAGAAAAACTCCCTAAAAGCCAAGTCTGCTTTGATATCGAAGTCGAGGGAGAAAAATCGCAAGCAATTTACGATCGCACGGTGCAAAAATTGACGCGATCGGTTCAGGTACCGGGATTTCGTAAGGGTAAAGCACCTAAGCAGCTCGTGATGCGGCAAATAGGTACTGAGCAAATCAAGGCAGGCGTACTGGAAGATCTCCTGGAAGAAACCCTAACCCAAGCCCTCAAAGAACAAAAAGATATCGATGCCATTGGTAGCTTTGAGCTAGTTACGCCCATTGAAGAATTACTGGCGAATTTTGCCTACGGACAAACATTTAATTTTCGCGCCGCGATCGACGTGCAGCCAGAGGTAACGCTCAAGAATTACAAAGGTCTGAGCGTTAAAGTCGAAAAGATCGAGCCAGACCTCACACAGGCAGACAAGACATTACGCGAGTTTCAAATTAAGCATTCTACCCTTGTCCCCGTTGAGGATCGGGGCGCGCAAATAGGCGATGTCGTCACCATCAATCTGATCGTAATCGATCGAACTACTGGAGAGGAGATGCCAGATGCTGGTGCTGAAGATCTCCAGCTCGATATGGAGGTGGATGACTTCATCCCCGAACTAATTGAGGGGATTGCGGGCATGACCGTGGAGGAAACCAAGGAGATTGATGCTGATTTTCCAACAGACTTCATCAGCCGCGATCTGGCGGGTAAATCGGTTAAATTCGTAACTACGCTCAAAGATCTCAAAGCCAGAGAGCTACCTGCCCTCGACGATGATTTTGCCAAGACGATCAGCGAAAAGGAGACGATGGCAGAACTGCGCGAGTATCTGGAGACCCGCGCTGTAGAAGAGGCTGAGGATAAAACCAGGGAAAATACTGAAAAAGCCATTTTAGAGGCTCTCGTACAGGAGATAGAGGCAGATCTACCTACTAGCCTGGTTAACAAGGAAGCAACTATCATGCTCCAACAACAGGCAATGTACCTGCAACGCAGTGCTGAGGGGGCAAGGCTGGCCAAACAACTATTTACCAAGGAGTTAATTGGCGAAATGCGGCGGATTAACGAGCCGGAAGCGATCGCCCGCCTCAAGCGCACGCTAGCCCTAGCAGAAGTCGCCAAGCTAGAAAAACTAGAAAATACTAAGGAAGAAGAAGACAAACGGGCAGCGGAAATTTTGCAGGCTTTGCAGGGCGAGGTTGTCGATCCTCAAAAACTGGCTGAAGTAGTGGCAGACGAACTGCTGACTGAAAAGGCAATGGAGTTCCTGAAGCAGAACGCCCAGATCGAGTACGTGGCAGAGGGAGAACTAAAACCAGAACCAGCGGCGATTGCAGAAACAGTCGCCGAGCCAGAAGCGATCGCCGAGACAGCCGCTGCCTCAGAAGAAGTAACCGTAGAAGTAGTCACCGAGCCAGCCCCAGAAACACCAGCCCCAGAAGCACCAGCTTCAGAGGCGCTCGCCTCTGAAGCAGAGGTTGCAGACAAGAAACCACCTGCCAAAACAACCAAAAAGACGAAAAAGGTTAAGGCCTAGCCGCTACTTTAACAACATTTGAGGCATAATAGCTCTCAGTGGAGTAATACTGCAAATAGTAAAGTTGGTGAAACCATGTTGAACGCTCTATATTCAGACCAACCCAGCCAGGTGTTCGCTGAAGGTACCCCAGTTAATGAGGTAGTACCGATGGTAATCGAACAATCAGGTAGGGGAGAGAGGGCTTTCGACATATTTTCGCGTCTCTTGCGCGAGCGGATTATTTTTTTGGGTACACAGGTTGACGACTCTCTGGCTAACGTGATCATGTCCCAGCTTTTGTTTCTAGAAGCTGAAGATCCGGAAAAAGACATTTACATATATATCAATTCGCCCGGTGGCTCTGTCACCGCTGGTATGGCGATCTATGACACGATCAAGCATGTTAGACCTGATGTATTTACAATCTGCATGGGTTTAGCAGCTAGCATGGGAGCCTTCCTATTGTCAGCCGGAACCAAAGGCAAGCGCTTGTCTTTGCCCAACTCGCGCATTATGATTCATCAGCCCTTGGGTGGAGCTAGGGGGCAAGCGATCGATATTGAAATTCAGGCAAAGGAAATTTTGCATCATAAAAATACTTTGAATCGCTTGTTAGCCGAACATACAGGTCAACCCCTAGAAAGAATTGAGCGCGATACCGAAAGGGATTTTTTTATGTCCCCAGAGGAAGCAAAGCAGTATGGGCTGATCGATCAAGTTGTCACTCAAAAGAAATCATTGACACACCCAACTCCGGTTCTCGCTAGCGTAGCCAATTGAGAAGAATATGCCAAGTAAATATGACTCCCACCTCAAATGTTCATTTTGCGGCAAATCCCAAGAGCAGGTTCGCAAGCTAATTGCTGGCCCGGGGGTTTACATTTGCGATGAATGCGTCGATCTGTGCAACGAAATCCTGGATGAGGAACTATTTAGCAGTTCTTCATCGCACCCACCCCAGCGCAAAGAGCCACAACCAGAAAAGCGCAAGAATAAGTCTGGTGGAAGCTTTAACCTCAATCAGATCCCCAAGCCGCGCGATATCAAGCGCTACCTTGACGAAAACGTGATCGGTCAGGATGAAGCTAAAAAAGTACTGTCGGTTGCCGTCTACAACCATTACAAGCGCCTCAGCTTCCTGCAATCTTCTTCGGGTAATGCTAATGGCAAAAACAATCCCTATGAAGATGGCGTAGAGCTACAAAAATCGAATATTCTGCTCATCGGGCCTACAGGTTGCGGTAAAACCCTGCTGGCTCAAACCCTCGCAGAAATGCTGGACGTGCCATTTGCCGTTGCCGATGCCACAACCCTAACGGAGGCGGGCTATGTGGGCGAGGATGTTGAGAATATTCTTCTGCGTCTTTTACAAGTTGCCGATCTGGATGTAGAAGAGGCGCAACGGGGCATTATTTACATCGACGAAATTGATAAGATTGCCCGTAAGAGTGAAAATACATCGATCACTCGCGATGTATCCGGCGAAGGCGTGCAGCAGGCGTTGCTGAAGATGTTGGAGGGCACGATCGCCAACGTCCCCCCCCAAGGCGGACGCAAGCACCCATACCAGGACTGCATTCAAATCGATACTAAGAATATTTTGTTTATTTGCGGCGGTGCATTTGTCGGCTTAGAGAAGACGATTGAGCAGCGCATTGGCAAGAAGTCGATGGGCTTTATTCAACAAGGTGATGGCATACCTAAGGAAAAACGCACCGCCGACGTTTTAAAGCATCTACAGCCCGACGACCTGGTTAAGTTTGGCATGATTCCCGAGTTTATCGGTCGCGTTCCCGTTACTGCTGTCGTCGATCCACTCGATGAAAGCACGCTGATGTCAATTCTGACCGAGCCGCGTAGCGCGTTAGTCAAGCAATATCAAAAGCTGCTGAAGATGGACAACGTGCAGCTAGAGTTTCACCCAGCCGCGATTAAGGCGATCGCTAAGGAAGCTTATCGACGCAAAACTGGAGCCAGAGCATTGCGCGGCATAGTCGAACAACTCATGCTCGATGTTATGTACGAGCTACCTTCGCGTAAGGATGTGACCCGTTGCACGATTACCGCTGAAATGGTGGAGCAGTTGTCTACCGCAGAGATCCTACACCATCCGTCCTCTCTTCCAAAGCCGGAGTCAGCCTAGCTCTTGCCTAGTTTTGTTCGGGGTGTAGATGGTTTACCGACATGTCGCAATCTCACCCACCAGTCATGTTAGTCGATGGCTACAACGTTCTTGGAGCTTGGTACAGGCTAATGACACTTCGCGAAGTGGAGGGTTTTGATGCCGCACGGCAAGAGTTAGTGGAGGTAATGACTAACTTTAGCGCCTATCATGGTTATCAGACGACGCTCGTGTTTGATGCTTACAATCTAGCTACTCCCGGCGTAACTGAGAAAGTAACCAAAAATCTCAAGCTGTATTTTACCGAACACAAGCAAACCGCCGACACCTACATTGAAAAAATCTGCGCCCAGCTATATCGCCATCCTCTGCGTCACCTTAAGCGTGTAATCGTTGTCACCTCAGACCGCGCCCAGCAGATGACAGCGGTGGGCTTCGGTGCGGAGTGGATGTCAGCCCAGGCATTAGAGTTTGAGGTAGAATCGACATTTAGTAGTGTAAAACATCGACAGAAGCCGCGAAAAGAGTCCCCCAAACGCATGTTAGGACACGTAATTGATGCGGAGACCAGCAAGCGACTCAAGAAAATGCGTAAAGATCTGGAGTTTTGAATCATGAACGAATTTTCACCTGCGATCGCCGAATCACCCACACCAAAATCTAAAGATGCCAAGAAGAAGAAAAAGAAGAAGAAAGAAGACAAGCTCGTTGACAGCAATAATGGCATGTCGACCTACATAACTATGTCCGAGCGCGAGAGCCAATCTAAGCTCTCCAGTCGAGAATATGAGAAAGAACTAGTCCGACTGCAAGTAGAGTTAGTGAAATTGCAATACTGGGTCAAACATGTAGGCGCTCGAATCGTGATTATATTTGAGGGGCGCGATGCTGCGGGTAAAGGCGGTACGATTAAGCGCATTACCGAACCGCTAAATCCGCGCGGCTGTCGAGTTGTGGCACTGGGTACGCCGAGCGATCGCGAAAAAACGGAATGGTACTTTCAACGCTATGTGGCTCATCTGCCATCAGCGGGCGAGATCGTTTGCTTCGATCGCAGTTGGTATAACCGCGCTGGTGTCGAGCACGTAATGGGTTTTTGCACCGACGAACAGTATCAGGAATTTCTGCAAACCTGTCCCGAATTCGAGCGGATGCTGGTCAGGTCGGGCATTATTTTGATCAAGTACTGGTTTTCGGTCAGCGATGAAGAACAGGAGCGTCGGTTTCAGTCACGCACGCTCGATCCAGCTCGTCGCTGGAAACTGAGTCCGATGGATTTGGAATCGCGCGATCGCTGGGTGGAATATTCTCAAGCCAAAGACCGAATGTTTGCCCACACTAACATCCCCGAAGCACCCTGGTTTACAGTCGAAGCCGACGACAAAAAACGCGCCCGTCTCAACTGCATCGTTCACTTCCTGAGCAAGATTCCCTACGTTGACATGACCCCAGAAGCCCTGGAACTACCCCCGCGTAAATCTGCTCCTAACTACGTGCGACCGCCACGCAACGAGCAATTCTTCGTGCCACATGTCTATTGAGCTAACCGCTAAAGGCTATAACATGTTGTAATGGTCGGGAGAGTGTTTGAATACATACTGGTATGGTTTATCAGCCTGCTAAATACCTTAATTTGAAAAGTCAGTTTAAAGCGATCGAGGAACGGCTAGCTCAAGACTTAACTTCTAGCAGTACCAATAGTACAAAAAAGCTGCTTGCTCTGCACGCTCAAGTACAGGATTTCTTTCAGACGCAAATTCTCGACAATCCCGATCCCCACGAAGCCGGGGAAACTCAAGTTGACGAAGAGCTAATTCTGTCGCACTACGTAGAAATTAATAAGCAATTACGCTTGTTGGGTGCAGACCTTACCATGTTACACGCAGCGCGCAACCCCGACACATTTGTCCAGCGACAACAGCAAGCTAGCGATCGCTTGAATATGCTAATTAGTTACTGTAGTGCTTTGCTCCAAATCGACAGTCAAAGCTAGCTGGTAAAGGTAACGGCGGGGCAACTTAGAAACTGCCGCCAGTTGGCGGCTAGCCTGCGATCGCGATACCCCATCCCCAGACAGCATGATCGCCTTTAGTTCTGCCAGTAACTGCGCCTCCGTCCAGACTATCTGCGTGGCAGTCGCCCCATCGACGACAAGGGTAAATTCTCCTTTGGGGTGGCGATCGCTGTAGTAGGCGATCGCGCCGCCCAGGTTGCCGCGCCAAAATTCCTCGTGTAACTTGGTTAGCTCGCGGGCGATCGCTACTTGTCTACTCGATCCCAAATGCTCGGCTAGATCCTGCAAAGTTTCTAGCAAGCGATGCGGTGCTTCATAGAATACAATCGTGCGAGTTTCTGAGGCTAATGCTTCTAAGCGCGATCGCCGTTCCTGATTGTCCGTCGGCAAAAAGCCCTCAAACGCAAATCTGTGCGTTGATAAGCCGGATGCGGTTAGGGCAGTAATTACTGCCGTCACGCCCGGTATCGGCACCACCGCGATCGCAGCCTCAACGCAAGCCTTCACCAATTCGCAGCCAGGATCGGAGATACCAGGCATTCCGGCATCGGTGACGATGGCGATCGCTTTACCCGAACGCAGGAGATCGATCAGTTCTGGAATGCGCTCTTGACAGTTATGCTCGTGGTAACTAAGTTGGGGAGTCTCAATTTGCCAATGTTTCAGGAGCTTACCCGTATGGCGCGTATCTTCAGCGGCAATTAAATCCACAGTTTGTAGGGTTTTGACGGCTCTCACCGTCATATCGTCTAGATTGCCAATGGGAGTACCGACTAAGTAAAGTATGCCTGGTGACTCAGATGCGGTTAGCGCCAATTTTTATCCTCCATATCCCTCAGTTGCCGCTCCAGGCGATCGATACGCCCGCGCAACTCGTCAATTTCATTCTGACGGGGTACGCCCAGATCCTGCATAACGTTGCGAATTTGACGCTGGATCAAGGACTCCAGATTCACCTGATCGCTTTTAAACCGTTCGGTCATCTCGTTGATAAAGTCCGTCGCCTGTTTGGGGTCGATTTTGCCTTCCTTGACCCATTCATCGGTGACTTCCTTCAGGCGCTCTGCCATAAGCGAGGTCGTGCCTACCCCGATCATCAGTAGCTGTTTTAGTAAATTAGCACTATCCATAACTGTCTGGCTTTTGTTTTTATCATTTAGCTTCTACTACATTCTGACTCAGAAACTATCGACTTAGCCACTCTTCAGCCATCCTGTACGTATGGGGGGCAAGCTAATAGCTGGTAGCCAATTGCTACTCGGTAAATCTGCATACCACATCCTCTAACGCATATCGCTTATGCTATCTATTACCTATGAGTAAATAGCTTTGCTTGCTATATAGGCGCGATCGCAGGCAATATAGCAATATAAATTCAAGGTTCATTTAACAGGAGTAACATTATGACTCGCGCCATTATGGAAACGGAAAAAGGCACTATTAACTTAGAATTGTTCGATCTCGACGCTCCTAATACCGTCAAAAATTTTACCGATCTGGCTCAAAAGGGGTTCTACGATGGGCTAACCTTTCATCGCGTGATCCCCAATTTTATGATTCAGGGTGGTTGCCCCAAGGGTGATGGTACTGGAGGGCCTGGCTACAGAATTAAATGCGAGATCAATAGCAACAAACACCTTGCTGGAACTCTCTCCATGGCTCATGCGGGGCCTAATACCGGAGGCAGCCAGTTCTTTATCTGCCACTCGCCCCAACCGCACCTGGACGGCGTACATACTACATTTGGGCAAACCAAGGATATGGATGTGGTGAATGCCATCCGTAAGGGCGATAAAATTCTCTCAGTTAAGATCGAAGCGTAGAAAATATAAAAACAACACATAACCCTTCTCCTCGCAGATCGGGAGGAGAAAGCGTTATCCTCTATTCCCTTTAGAAATCCCTTTAAAAACTTTAGAACCTGCACACTTGAATGCTGAAATCCCGATCCCCCCTAGCCCCCCTTATCAAGGGGGGGATTCTAAAAGCTAACTTTCCCCAGGCTTTGCATTCCCCTAAGTGTGGGGGGGTGGGGGGCTCGGTTTTATATAAGTCATGCACTTTTAAAACGACTAAAAGCCAGATTGTAATTCTGGAGGCATCCCTATGAGAGCAGTGTTGATGGCTGGCGGATCGGGAACGAGGCTGCGCCCGCTCACTTGCGATCTACCCAAACCCATGGTTCCTATCCTGAACCGCCCCATCACCGAGCATATTTTACATCTGCTCAAGCAGCATGGGATTAATGAAGTAATTGCAACTCTGCACTATTTGCCCGATGTAATTCGAGACTATTTCGGAGATGGGCACGATTTCGACGTTAACATGCACTACGTAGTGGAGGAAGATCGACCGCTCGGCACGGCAGGGTGCGTTAAAAATGTGGAAAGCCTGCTCGATAGTACGTTTTTGGTCATGAGCGGCGACAGTATTACCGACTTCGATCTCAGCGCCGCCATTCGCTTTCACAAGCAAAACAGGTCGCAAGCCACTTTACTCCTCAGGCGCGTTAACGAACCCATGGCGTTTGGGGTTGTGATTACCGACGACCAACACCGCATCCAACGGTTTTTAGAAAAGCCATCCACTAGCGAGGTGTTTTCCGATACGGTAAATACAGGAATTTACATTCTAGAGCCAGAAGTACTGCGCTATCTCCCACCGAATACTCCCAGCGATTTCTCAGAGGATTTGTTTCCAGTATTGCTAAGTAACAATGTGCCGATGTTCGGCTATGTGGCAGACGGTTATTGGTGCGATATTGGTTCGCTCGATGCCTATCGCCAGGCGCAGTACGACGCAATTAGAGGCAGGGTAAATCTGAATTTGGGCTATCTACAGCAGCGCACGGGCGTGTGGGTGGGCCAGCATACAGAAATCGATCCTACAGCCCGCATCGAAGCGCCAGTCCTGATTGGAGCTAATTGTTCGATCGGTCCCAGAGTCAGTATTTCCGCTGGCACCATCATTGGCGATCACGTTACGATTGGCTCTGATGCGGACTTGCAAAGGCCAATTATCAGTAATGGAGTAGTTGTAGGTGAAGAAAGCCACCTTTGGGCGTGTACGGTGGCGCGTAATGCGCGGATCGATCGCCGCAGTCACGTGATGGAAGGTGCGGTGATTGGCACTAGCTCGATCGTGGGCGAGGAAGCGCATATTTGCCCTAACGTGCGGATCTGGCCGAGCAAAAAGGTAGAGGCAGGTGCAACGCTGAATAACAATCTGATTTGGGGTTCGATGGCTACCCGCAATCTGTTTGGACAGAGGGGAGTTTCAGGTTTAGCTAACGTCGATATTACGCCCGAATTTGCCGTGAAGTTGGGAGCTGCCTATGGGGCGACTCTAGGCCCTGGAGCGCAGGTGATGGTATCTCGCGATCAGCGCCCGATTTGTCGAATGGTGACGCGATCGCTAATCTCTGGGTTAATGTCCGTTGGCGCTAATATCCAGAACTTAGAAGATAAAGCCATACCGATCGCCCGCTTTACCGCACCGGGTTTGGGCGTAGCAGGTGGCGTGCACGTTCGGATTCATCCAGATAAGAACGATCACGTCCTGATTGAATTTCTCGACAGTAACGGTATCAATTTGGACAAAACCCAGGAAAAGAAAATTGAGAATGCCTACTTTAAAGAAGATTTTCGCCGCGCTCGCATGGAAGAGATTGGTGAAATCTCTTATCCATCCCGCGTATTCGACTATTACAACAGCGGCTTTGCCCGCAACTTAAATATAGAAGCAATCCGCAATAGTAGTTTTAAACGGGTGATTATTGATTATGTCTACGCAGTTTCTGGGGCAGTTTTGCCGCGCATTCTGGGCAAGTTTAACTGTGACGTGATCGTGCTGAACGCCAGTCTCAATCAAGTTGCACCTCCCATCTGCGAACGCGAAAAAATGCTGGAGCAACTGAGCGATGTGGTAGTGGCACTCAAAGCGAGTTTCGGCGTACAGGTATTCGCTAATGGCGAGAAAATGATTCTAATTGATGAAACTGGAGCAATAATCCGAGATGAGATTCTCACTGGTACGATCGTGGATATGGCGCTAACAGCACAGCCAGGCAGTACAGTAGTCGTACCAGTTTCAATTTCGGGCTTGGTCGAGCAAGTGGCAACTCAGCATCATGGTAAGGTAGTTCGGACTAAATCCAGTCCTACAGCGTTAATGCTGGCGTGCCAAAAGACTGAGGGAGCTATTCTGGGAGGCTCGGCGGAGATGGGATTTATCTTCCCCAAACTGCATCCTGGTTTTGATGCCATGTTTTGTGTCGCCAAGATTATTGAGTGGCTGACCATTCAAGAGCGAACTCTATCGCAAGTGCGGCAGGGGTTGCCCAAGTTCTACCATCGATCGGATTTTGTCCGCTGTCCCTGGAGCGTTAAGGGGGCGTTGATGCGGCATTTAGTGGAGTCATACAGCCAGAAACAACTGGAACTGGTGGATGGAGTGAAAATTTTCTATTCTCCCTATGATTGGGTACTGGTGTTACCCGATGCTGGCGAGCCGATCGTGCATATCTATGCCAATGGCATTGACAATAGTAGCCATGAGGGACAGAAATGGGTGGAACATCACATGCAGGAATTTCGCAAGCATATTGAATCGTTCTGTAAGCTGCAGTTAGCCCTGTCTAAAGATACGGCGCTGTTAGATACATATTAGTAGATGCATACTTTAGGTCTGGTTTGTTAACCCTTTTTCCTGGGGTCTGCGCAGGTAGACTTTGTTCTGTGTATAGCGATTATGGAAGTCGTGTTAAATATATCTGTTACTACTGTACATGCAAATCCCCCTAAATCCCCCTTTTCAAGGGGGATTTAGGGGGATTTGCATCTGTAGCATAGCATTAGAGAATTGGTATTACTTTAGCTTTTCTTTTTCGGCGAAATTCCTCATCCAACATCGAATAGAAGGCAGAATATAGCGGTTTTCAATTGGATAAATTATCGATCCATTTCGCCTTGGTGCTATTGAGAAGCTAGAGAAATGGTTGCAGGAGTACGGCGTTATGGTCAGTTTTGAAAAAGGTTTTCAAATGGTTTATTGTTCTTCCAACGGTAGGTATTAAAATCTCGATAATCGATAGACAGAATACGGCCATGACCGATTTCCTCAGCAAGTATAACTAGGGATGCATCAGCTAAGTCCATTGGCAAATTGGCATATTGTTGCATGAGTTGCGCTATTCTTTGAGCGTGTTGACATCCTCACCGAGCTAAAGCAACGGTGATTCCTAAGACTCACGACTTAGGTTTCTGTTTCTTCCCATTACTGGGGTTTCGCAACTGCCCTTTAAACTCATGCCTATCGGGTCTTATGTTCGCTCCACAGACTGCCACGGCAAGCCCTGCCGCCAAAATATTCTTACTTGCGTTGATATCTCGGTCATGGTTCATCCCACATTTAGGGCAATCCCACTCTCTAATATTCAACGGCAACTTTTCGACGATGTAGCCGCAATGCCCACACCGTTTAGAACTCGGAAACCAACGGTCAATCTTAATCAATGTGCGGCCATACCAGTCGCACTTATATGTGAGTTGTCTGACCAGTTCGCCCCAGCTAGCATCACTGATAGAGAGGGCAAGCTTCCGATTCTTGACCATATTCTTCACAGCCAAATCCTCAATGGCAATGGTTTGGTTTTCACGCACCAATTGAGTCGTCAACTTGTGAAGAAAATCTTGTCGTGCATCGCTAATTTCTTGATGCACCCTGGCTACTTTGAGACGGGCTTTTTCTCGGTTGCTAGAACCTTTTTGCTTACGACTCAACGCTTTCTGTGCTTTACGCAGTTTTTGGCGTTTCGCTTTAAAGCCTTTAGGGTTAGCAATCTTTTCACCGTTACTCAATGCAACCAAACTTGTAATGCCCAAATCTATTCCAATCTGATTAGGAACAATTGGCAATGGTTTTATCTCGACATCTACCAACAAAGAAATTGTCCATCGTCCAGAGGGCGAGAGCTTCACCGTAACAGTGGATGGCTCAACACCTTCTGGCAGCATCCTACTCCAACGAATCGGCAACGATTCGGAACATTTGGCAAGATATACTTGCCCGTCCTTGAACTTAAATGCCGATTTAGTAAATTCAGCACTGCCGCCATTACGCTTTTTCTTAAAGGTTGGGTATCCAGCCCGACCCGCAAAGAAGTTAGCAAATGCAGACTGGAGATGTCTCAATCCTTGCTGCAATGGAACGCAGCTAACCTCATTGAGAAATTGAAGCTCGGCTTCCTTTTTCCAATCGGTCAGCATTGCAGAGCTTTCAACGTACCCTACTCGTTCTTGCCGTTCATACCATGCCTCAGTCCTGGCGGCGAGGGCACGATTATAGACGAGACGAGTACAGCCCAACGTTCGTCTCAACAGGGTTTCCTGTTCGGGCGTTGGGTAAAATCGGTACTTGAATGCTCTTTGCGTCATGCTTCACATTATAGCACGCATTCTGTGAAGTGCTCAACTTGATTGATGTAAAGCCGTCCTCCGCGTTGCTAAAGGACGGGGTTTCAAACCCATTTTTCTGATGATTTTGAAGGTCAAACAACTCAAATGCTCCGTTTGCGATCCCGGTCATGAAAGCGGTCTGGGCAGGTACTCCCTTGCGTGTCAGCAGCATATAGCAGGTTTCTGTAACTACACACCATGTTGTAATCAGTGGCTCATCGATCTTTCGTAGCGTTTGTTTAGCTAACTTGTGATTAGTGTCCTGGCGATCTGCTAAAGCCAGCCAGAAACCTGTATCAACGATTACCATATTTTGCTTCAAGTTCGGTGGCAAGAACTTCCTTGTACTTAACAGAGAGATCGCTTTCTACAGAACAGCAGCCAATAAAACCTGATTCTTCTAAAAGTTCAAAGGGTGTTTTTTCCTGTTTACGCTTTAGCTTTTGATAATAAGCATCAATGGCATCACTAAGAATATCGGGCAGGGATTGGTTGGTTTGTTGCTGAATATATGCGAGTTTTTCGCTAGTTTCGCGATCGATTTGGGTAATGATTTGTGACATTTAAGCTTCTCCTAAAGGCGATCGAGAGTTATAGCTATAGCCAATAGGCTTAGGACGGGGTGCAGGGGTTCCACCCCTGCACCCCGTCCTAATAGATCTGTCTACGGCTACATTAACTAAGACTAGATTTATTTTGGCAAATTTACTAGCATATCGATCACGGCATTGGATGAATTATCACTCTATTGAGCTTTGGTACGACCGAGCCGTCCGATAAATGGTTGCAGGATCGGGTGAAATCAAGATAAGTATAGGGCGATCGCATCAGCAAATAAGCTCTGCAAGCGCAGAAGTTGCGCCCCAGACTGATATAACAAATCGCCTTTACCCAATAAATTTGCAGCAGATGTTTCCTTGCCACCTAAGATAATCGCCGAGTCAGCTTCGCTAGCTGTGCGCAATGCAACCCTTCTGGGCAGATTGGAACGAATTAAGGGAGTGACTACTTTGGCCTCTGGGCGCTGCGTGGCAACAATTAAGTGGATGCCTGCGGCGCGAGCCATTGCACCGAGGCGTTTGATACTTTGTTCTAGTTCAGTACGCGTTTCTTTTTCTGCCATAAAGTCGGCATATTCATCAAAAATACAAACAATGCGCGACAGGAATTGTCCATCCTGTCCTTCCATTTTCTGATTGTAGGTTTGGATATCTGCGCATTTAGCTTTCTCAAATCGGTGATAGCGCTGTCCCATTTCTGTTACTAGCTCTGACATCAAAGCGATCGCTCGATCCCTATCTTTAACCATCTTAAACTGCCTATTTTATACGCTTATTGATCCATTTTTAGGACTTAACAATCTATACAGTTGTAATCCTGCCATTTTTCAGGAGTTAGATATGCATCATCCCAACGCCAAGAGCCCCAGAATTAACTAACACTGTTTGACGTTGAAATATACCAGTATTGCTCATTCGCAAGTAAGTTAGCTGAGTTGAGTTTTTTTCTATGGAATTGTCACGTAGAGCCATCTTAATATCATTAATATTGGCAATAGTCTTATCTCCATATCCAATAATAATGTCACCAACTTTGAGTCCAGCACGATCAGCTATTCCACTTTGCTCAATCTCGTATAGATAAACTCCACCACTAACATCAAGCTTTTTAAGTTGCATTGTAAAATATTGAGCAGTTCGTGAATACTGTTTTGCTGTTGGATCTTTTTCAGAGAACATATCAGCGTAACGAGAGAATGCTACAACAGCTTCATTAGTTCGACCTAGCTCCCGTAAGATAATTGCTTTACGCACAACCTCGTTTTGAGGATCGGAAGGTTGAATTACTATCTCTTTGTTGAGTTTTGCGTACTCATCAAGTTTTGCGTCTCGGAGATTCTTGGCTTCTTCAACAAGCGCGGCCCGTCGTTTTACAAGGCTTTCTGCTTGTTTAACTTTTACTACTAACAGTTGATTTGCTTCTTCTCTACTAATCAGTTCATGTGGCTTAAGATGTTGGAGAAGGCTGAGATGGTCTTGAGCCTTAGGTAATGGAGTTTTTAGACTATCTAGCACCATCAAGCCGTAGAGATATGCAATTTCAGATCGATTGAGTAACCGTTCTAAATCAAGCTTTACACGTTTCTTATGATGGGAAACTATTTCCAAATCTGTAGAAGTTTCTGCTGCTGCGGTAGACAACCCCTTAAGCAGAGATTCTGAGACATCTTGAACTTCTGCTAAACTGCTGTAAAACACTCGCACTCTTTCTGCATCTGCATTTCCATCAATCAATACCTGAATCAACGGCCCTCGCACTTCGGATAATTGGCGACTAGCAAAGGCTCCTCGAAGCGATGAAATTTGTTGTTGACGAATCAGCCTGTTATAGCCTGAATCGAAGATATGATTGAGAGAAGGAGCAATCTGATTACGGACATCTTGAAGACGTTGATCAAAATTATCATCTTCTAGAGCAGTTTCAACATAACTTAATCGGGCATCCATGTTGGTAATGTTTGTGAAGATCTCCTCAGCAATTAAGCTTTTGGCTTGTTCTAGTTTCCTTTGCCGAACCTCTGGAGGATCTCCTTTATAAATAGTTAATTCATTAGCAACAGTAGATCCCTCTCCAACATTTCCTTGAATGCTGATAATATAATGTTTACCACCAAAGATAATACCAACTGCACCAACAATAGCTGTTAAAACCCCAACAGTAATACTGACAGGTTTTTTAATGATCTTGACTACAGAGTCTCGAATTTGTGTCAAATTACGTCCCGCTTGACCTAGTTGGCTATTCTGCACTGAGGAGCCTGAAATGCTAAGGTCTTGATCTTGTTCTGAGGGTTTGGGGGAATTCTCTGCCATATATCTATGCATCAAGTAAAAATAACTTCATTCCAGTTCTCTAGCCTAATAAATTAGAAGCAAAACCTAGCCAAGATAGCAATTGATTGAGAATTGGCTGTACTTTTTGCCAAATACCTTGACTTGCTTCGATAGTTTCATTAGCCTCTTTTAGAACACCAGCAACTTTTTTCAAGCTATCTGCTGTGAACTGCTTGTCAGGATTTATAGTTTGTGATTCCTCTTTAGCAGCACCTAAATATCGCAGAGCCTTATTCTGGTACTCTAAAGGCAAGGCAGGCATTTTCAATAGTTCCTCAAGCTCTTCTAGTAACTCTACTGCGCGTTGTTGCGTTACAACTTGCATTCCTGAAGCCTGGGAATCGTGCTGAATTTGAACTAAATTCTCACCTGCTACTCCAACTAAGCCAGAAACTTGACCGCCATTAATTGAAATAGATTGAGACGAATGCGGTTTCTTACCAAACATAGATTTTCCCTAAGTCAAAAAGTTAATCAATGACACTATTCTAGACAAATAGAATTGCACTTGAGTTAAGTCTTAACAAAAAGATCTCTTTGCTACGTTGTCAGTTTCTCTTGCTTAATACTGATAATGCCTACAGGTGGATTTTAAGGCTTTGTTGTTAGCCATCTACTTTTAACCTTGTTTCCCACTTTTGAACAAAAGCCTCATATCTCATCTATTATTTCCGGATCTGCTGATGGGGGTTCATTTAACAACATGATTTTGGATCTGCACCAGTATTATCGGTATATCCACGATCATACCTCCTTCTAGAGCATACTTATCATAGCCAAGTTTTTGGGTAGCAGAAATATCCTCATTCATCTAAAAGGTCATCACATTAAGAAAAAGGAACAAAAAGAATTTGATTTTCGTAATCTTCAGGCTTACCACACAAAACTAGTAGTTCTAAATCATCAACAATCTTACCAATAGGCGCTGTTGCGATCGCCTCAACAACTCCAGGCATAGGCAGTCCTCGATCGATTCTTTCATAGGCATACATCGTAATAGTCGCTACATCGTGGGTAAGCAAGATGCGTCCCTCGCTGGCAGCCCACTCTAAAATATCTGGATCGCTAGCATTTATAAGCCCAACATCTTGAACTCGTACTATATCCAAGTCAGGCAAGCGTCTCATCAGACCGCGTAATATAGCTCCGTTAAAGTTTTCATCAGTTAGAAGCCGCACTTGCTATTTACTTCCTTTTGACTGATAGCGGGCAAGCAAGCGCTGCCTCAGATCGATTAAGTTATGCCTTTCCGTAAGTTGATGCCTCAGTTGTTGAGCTTGATTGCTGCGCTGTTCTAAATAACCATCAATTTCCTGACGATGGTTTAGATAATAAGTAATGGCGCTGTATATGTCTTCTAAACGCAGAGATGAAAACTGAATAGCAATTTCTTCGGGTGTAGAGCCATTTTGATATGAGGCAAGCACGCTATCCAGGGTTACTCGACTCGAACCGATACGGATACCGCCAGCTTCGTCATAACGGAAAGGAGGAGAGGTTGCTTCAAATTTGATTGGGGTAGTTGTTAGAGACATATTGTACCTGAGCTAAGCAGTACAAGGGTATTTTTAGCAATAAGTTTATCAATCGAGATTGGGACTTAATCTCTATAAAATCTGCGATAGGAATTTCTGAGTGCGCTCCTCTTTGGGATTTTGGAAAAAGTCAGCGGAGTTTCCCTCTTCGATAATCGCGCCACCATCCATCAAGATGATCCGATCCGCTACTTCCCTTGCAAAACCTACCTCGTGCGTCACCACTACCATTGTCATTCCCGAATCAGCCAGCGATCGCATCACATCCAATACCTCTCTCACCATTTCCGGGTCGAGTGCCGATGTGGGTTCGTCGAATAACATGATTTTGGGTTGCATGGCGAGAGAACGGGCGATCGCCACGCGCTGCTGTTGACCGCCAGATAGCTGACCTGGATACTTGTGCGCCTGCGGGAGAATTCCCACCCGTTCTAAAAGCTGCAAGGCGACCTCCTCTGCCTTGGGCTTCTTCCAACCTCTCACGTGCATTGGTGCGAGGGTGATATTTTGCAAAACCGTGAGATGAGGGAAGAGATTAAACTGCTGAAATACCATCCCAACTTCGCGGCGAATCGCATCCACATTTTTCTGCTTGGGAGATAATTCGATGCCATCGATAACAATCTTGCCCTGCTGATATTCTTCTAAAGCGTTAAAGGTACGGGCTACAGTGGATTTACCGGAGCCAGACGGCCCCATAATTACTACTACTTCACCGCCGCTAACAGTGAGGCTAACCCCTTTTAAAACGTGAAAGCTGCCATACCACTTATGGACATCCTCTGCCACAATCATAGGTTGTTTGACGGTTGACCGATCGCTCATATGGGTTAGCTCCTAAGCCTGTATCTATTGCTAGCATACTGTAGCCGCGATCGAATTTTTGTGCCTCTTGCTAGATTCCGATCCGGCAACGATCGTACAACGCAAAAAGCCTGCGATCGCAGGCTTAAAGTTTTATATTTGTACGGCAAACTCAAAAGCTGAGCGCTGAAAGCTATAAAAATTACCGCTTCGAGTATTGGGGAGCCTTACGTGCTTTGCGCAAGCCGTACTTCTTGCGTTCCTTAGAACGAGGATCGCGGGTTAAGTAACCTTCTACCTTCAAGGGCTTGCGGTTTTCTGGTGCTAGTTCGCAGAGGGCGCGAGCTACGCCCAACTTGATCGCATCGGCTTGTCCGGTCACGCCGCCGCCGTGGGCATTCACCAGGACATCGTATTCGTTTTCCAGTCCTAAGGTTTCTAACGGAGCTTTTACACCAGAGATGTGATCTGGATTGAACTGCAAGTATAGATCGCCAGGCTTGCCGTTAATTACGACATTACCGCTGCCAGGAACGAGACGCACTCTGGCGATCGCAGTTTTACGGCGACCTGTGCCCCAGTAAACGGCACGATTAGACTGATCGGTGGCTTGCATGTTCTATTTATCTCCAGGAATAGTGTTGAGTACGAGTGTTTGAGGCTGCTGTGCGGCATGGGGATGATTTTCGCCCGCATAGACTTTTAATTTGGTGAATAACTGACGACCTAAGGTGTTTTTGGGCAGCATCCCCTTCACAGCATGTTCGAGGATGCGCTCCGGTACGCGCTTAATTAGCTTATCGAAGGTCTCTTCCTTCATGCCGCCCGGACGACCGGAATGACGGCGATAAACTTTTTGGGAACTCTTTTTGCCCGTTACGGCAACTTTCTCAGCATTAATTACGATCACGAAGTCGCCCGTATCGAGGTGAGGGGTGTAGGTAGGCTTGTTCTTGCCGCGCAGGATTCTGGCAATTTCAACAGCCAGTCTACCCAGGCGCTGATCGGCAGCGTCAATCAGGTACCACTGGCGATCGCTGTCCTTTGGTAAAAAGGTACGGTTTTGATTGAAGGTTGATGTAGTCATGGAATTGATTGAGATTTCAGAGGTGGTTGGGTTTAACGTATTTGGTCAAAGCGTATGCAAAGCTGCGGAGCAGTAACGATCGAACTTAAACTTGCATGACTATCTCCCCAGGCAATCTCGCCACTGGCCTTTGCCGCCTGTCAGCCGTAATATTATCGGCAGAAATTTGAGCAAAGGGATCGTTATTATAGCCCACACCGAGCAGGCATAACCCCTGTGGTGGTGCGGCATATTTGACATCGCAACGGCGTTGCTGCTGCCAGATGCGAGTGAACTCGCCCACGCTCAGGCGCGATCGCCCCACTTCCACCAGCATCCCTACCAACAGGCGCATCATGCCGTAGAGAAATCCACTTGCCTGCATTTCCAAATAGACAAAGTCGCCCTCGCGCCAGCAGATCGCCTCCTGCACGGTTAACCAGGCATGGGGACGCTTGGAACCAGCACGCTGAAAGGCCGCCAGGTGTTGTTTGCCTAACATCGGTGCGATCGCTGCCTGAATTAAATCTCGATCTAGCGGATCGAGATAATAATGCCAACTGTAATCGCGCACGAACAGGTTGGGCGTGGCATTAGTAAATATGGTGTAGCGATAGCGCCGCCAGGTGGCGGAAAATCTGGCGTGCCAGTCGGAGGAAACCGCGACAGAAGCCTTAATCAGAATATCGGCGGGCAAGTAAGCATTCAGTACCTTTGCCCAGCGCTCCGGGGGTACCGGGCTGTTGGTATCAAAATGAGCCACCTGTCCGGAGGCGTGCACGCCCGTGTCCGTGCGTCCTGCCGCATGTAAGACCACTTTATGCTTGCAGATACCCGTGAGAATATCTTCAATGGTTTGCTGCACTGATATGCCGTTTGACTGCCGCTGCCAACCATGAAAACGAGTGCCCAGGTACTGGATCGCGAGGGCAACTCGATGCATTGGGGAGTCTACAACAGCAACCATGACAGCTTCTACAGTCTCTTACGCTAGACCAACTGAATTACTGCCATTTCCGCATTGTCACCGCGACGACGAATCGTGCGCACGATGCGAGTATAGCCACCATCGCGATCGCTGTAACGCGAAGGCACTTGTTCGAACAAGGAATGTACTAGCGCCTTGTCATAGATATAACCAAGTGCTTGGCGACGCGCGTGCAGAGAGCCATCCTTAGCCAGGTTAATCATCTTATCGGCAGTGGATTGCACGGCTTGTGCCCTTGCCTTAGTGGTTTTGATTTCACCTCGACGGATTAGCTCGGTGGTAAGGGTACGCAGGAGAGCCTTGCGCTGATCGGCAGGCTTGCTCAGTTGGGGAGTACGACAACGGTGACGCATGGCTTTTACTTACTAGACCTTTACTTAATTAGTTAACTAACTTAAATGACTTTAGATGGATTCTGTTAATACAGGGGGTGGGACTGCATCCCATGCAAGGGATAGCATCCCATGCACCCCATCTAAAATAATCGAATCTTTAACCAGCTTTAGCTGCTTTTTCTTGGGGCAGGGTCAACCCAAGATGGCGCTTGAGCGCTTCAACGACTTCCTCCGCCGATTTTTGACCGAAATTCTTGATTTCCAGCAAATCGTCCTGGGTGTAGTCCAGCAAGTCAGCAACCGTATTGATTTGGGCGCGTTTGAGACAGTTGTAAGCTCTTACCGAAAGCTGCAGCTCTTCGATATGAATTTGCTTGGTCTCATCGCCGTCATCTTCCAGAGTTTCCTTGGGTGGAGCCAGGGTGATTTCCTGGAGCGGTGTAAACATGCCAACCAGGATGTCGGCTGCCTGAGACAGTGACTCTTGGGGGGTTAGGCTGCCATTGGTGGTAATTTCAATTACAAGGCGATCCTTTGACGTACCGCTGCCAATGCGAGCGTCCTCCACCATGTACTTAACCTTACGCACGGGCATGAAAATCGCGTCAATTTGCAAAAAGTCAATTGCCGAAACTTCTTCCTTCGTGCGCTCTACGGAGCGATAGCCCTTACCCGTTTCAACCTTAAATTCCATTTCCAGAGTTGCCCCCTCGCAGAGAGTAGCGACGTACTGATCGGGGTTGATTACCTCAACATCCGAGGGCAGATTAAAATCGCCAGCCGTAACCGTACAAGGGCCTCTGGCAGTGAGGCGACAGATTTGTGAATCGGAGCTGTACGATTTCAGTACAATCTCCTTCATATTGAGAATTAGATCCAGAACGTCTTCGCGTACGCCAGGAATTGTGGCAAATTCGTGGTTAACTCCGGCGATGCGCACGGCTGTTACGGCTGCGCCTTCTAGATTGGATAGCAATACTCGCCTGAGGGAATTACCAACGGTAGTACCTTGTCCTCTTTCTAGGGGCTCCAGTACAAACCTGCTGTACTGACTTTTGTTCTTTGGATCTTCATAAGACTCAATACACTCAACCGTGAAGTTTGCCATTTTTGTACCGATGCGATCTCAGAAGGATTGGACTAGAGTGAAAAATTTGCAGATTGCAGACTGAAAGCAAGAAATATTAAACGCGACGGCGCTTGGGCGGGCGGCAACCATTGTGCGGAATGGGAGTGATATCGCGAATGAGCGTAATTTCTAAACCTGCTGCCTGTAAGGCTCTGACCGCAGTTTCGCGACCCGATCCCGGCCCTGAGACCATCACTTCAACTTGACGCATTCCCTGTTCCATAGCCCGTCTGGCAGCACCTTCAGCTGCGGTTTGTGCCGCAAACGGAGTGCCTTTCTTGGCACCTTTAAAACCACTGGAACCAGCGGAAGCCCAAGAAATCACATCACCGCCAGTATCGGCAATAGTAATAATTGTGTTGTTAAAAGTAGATTGCACGTAGGCGATTCCGGTCGGGACATTCCGCTTTTGCTTACGCACACCAGTGCGACGAGTTGCTGGGCGAGCCATAGTTAAATTTAGTTGGTTGCTTTAGTAATTTTGAATTATTGTTTAGATGGCGATTTTGTCGAGCGATCCAGTTGCCGATCGCGTTGGTAATTTTTCTGCCACAGAAATTACTCTGGCTAGCTCGATTACCAACGCTCGATATCGTAGAAACTCTATTTCTTAGAAGGAGCTTTCTTCTTACCAGCAACAGTGCGACGACCACCGCGTCGAGTACGTGCGTTAGTCCGGGTACGCTGACCGCGTACGGGCAAGCCAAGACGATGTCGCCTGCCCCTATACGTACCGATATCTACAAGGCGCTTTATGTTTAAACCTTCAAGACGGCGCAGGTCTCCCTCGACCTGGTAATTTGTCTCAACCTCTTGGCGTAAGGCTGTTACTTCCGCGTCACTAAGATCTTTTACTCTGGTGTCGGGGTTGACTTTTGTTTCTGCCAAAATCTTCTTAGCACTCGATAGTCCGATGCCAAAAATATAAGTCAAGCCAATCTCGACGCGCTTTTCACGAGGAAGGTCTACCCCTGCAATGCGAGCCACTATTTATCTCCCTAATACTCCTTTTGGTGCCATGCTAAGTAATATGAAATCATATGCTAGCTGGCAATTTTGCAGCCGTAGTTTAAGCTTCTAAGCGAAGCAAAATTTTGGGCAAATTCTATAATATACCGATTGTGCCAGTACGTGTCAAACTTATTTTTTGGGTTTTCCAGTTTCTCTTATGGCAGTTGCGGGATTGGCGAGGATGGAGTGCAGGGGGAGAATCCCTGCGTGGGGGTAGTAGCTCCTCCACGCGCTCATTTCAAAATTTGATTATTTACAGCTATATTTGCGTGGCGTTTGGGGAATGAATCAAGAAATCGCTCCTTTGCTAGAATTTGCGCGCGATTATTTGCGGGTTAATCATGCCCCATTTTATATGCCCGGACATAAACGCGGTCAGGGTATAGATCCTGAGTTTGCAGATTTGATCGGCAACAATCTATTTCGCTTAGATCTGCCCGAACTCCCTGGTTTACCTGAAGCGATCGCCGTGGCGCAGGAATTAGCAGCAAATGCCTATGGTGCCGATCGCACCTGGTTTCTAGTCAATGGTTCTACGTGCGGCATCGAAGCGATGCTGCTGGCAACCTGTCAGCCAGGCGACAAGATTTTATTAGGGCGTAACTGTCATAAGGCGGCGATCGCGGCGCTGATCCTATCCGGTGCCGTACCTGTTTATCTGGAAACGTCGTATGATGCGACGCTCGATCTCGATCTGGGTGTAACCCCAAGTACTTTGCGGTCTGCTCTGGAAGCTCATCCCGAGGCTAAAGCTGCGTTTGTCGTCAGTCCGAATTACTTTGGGGTCTGTGGTGAGATCGAGGAATTAGTGGCGATCGCCCACGATCGCAGCATACCCCTATTAGTCGATGCCGCCCACGGCGCGCATTTACACTTTCATCCCGATCTGCCCATTTCGGCGGTGGCGGCGGGCGCGGATCTGGTGGTGCAATCTACGCATAAAGTCAATGCCGGACTAACTCAAGCTTCTATGTTGCATCTACGCGGCAATCTGGTAGGGGGCGAGCGAGTCAGCCAGGCGTTACAGCTCGTGCAGTCAACCAGTCCCAGTTTGCTCCTACTGACATCGCTGGATGTGGCGCGGCGGCAAATGGCAGTACATGGCAAGGAATTGCTAGGCCAAACTTTAGCGCTGGCAGAATGGGCGCGATCGCAAATTCACAACCTACCCAACCTGGATACCTTCGATCGCCAACAAATTCCCACGCTCGACCCCACGCGCCTCACAGTTATGGTAGATCGACTAGGCATCACTGGCTTTGATGCCGATGCCATTCTGTACGAGCAATTGGGTGTAATGGCAGAAATGCCCACCCTGCGACAACTGGTATTTATTCTGACGTTTGGCAACACCAGTCAAGATATCGAGCGCTTAGTGAGGGCATTAATTCGTTTAGAGCAGGCACGCAGAGGGCAGTCACAAGGTAAGGGTTTAGCATTTGTGCGACAGTCTGGGCATCAAACACAAGAATTCATGACAAATGCTAAACCCCAACCCCAAATCTCCCCAAGAGAGGCGTTCTTTGCCAAGCGCGATCGCGTGGAATTTAAGTTAGCTTGCGATCGGATCAGCACCGAAATAATCTGCCCTTACCCACCAGGTATTCCCGTTATTTGTCCTGGCGAAGTTATTACTCGCGATGCCATAGACTTTGTGCTGGCAATTAAACAAGCAGGAGGCACGGTTAATGGTAGTTCAGATCCCACCCTAGAAACGATCGGAGTAGTTGCCCACAACAGCTAGCAAGGGGCAGGTTTTGTTTGGGCACGATCGATAATTATAGCTATAGCCAATAGGCTTAGGACGGGGTGCAGGGGTTCCACCCCTGCGTGGGGGCGCAGCCCCCACACCCCCTGTCCTAACAGATCTGTCTACGGCTATAAAGCAAGCGATCGGAAATTAGCCAGCGCCAAAAAAAAAGGAGCTGCTAGCTCCCTCAATTCACGTCTTAAATTCGGTTTACCTGTTTTGGAGATTTTGGAGATTTTTGGAGATTAGTTGATGGAGCGCAACAGGCTTATAAAGCCCTCATCGGCACCATATTCGATCACGAGCAAAAGGACAAAGCCCAGCATGGCAAAGCGACCGTTCCACTTTTCGGCAAACTCGGTGAAACCTACACGGGGTTCCTCATCGAAATATACGGGGGGTTCGTAGGCAAAATTGTTGAGGAGTCCGCGATCGTCTTTAATTACTGTGCGTTGGGTCATGGCTTTTCGTGGCTTGAATTTTATATTAAGTAATGTAACAAAAACTCAAGCGATCGCCATCATTCCTTAGAAATAAGATTCAACCCTTTTTATTAGGGGTTTCCACTTCTGAAGGTACAGGGAAGTTCTGGACGGGCGATCCGGCAAGTGCCCTATCCATGAAGTTGCGCCAGATCGGTGCGACGTAAACACCGCCCGTAACGCCGTTTGCCATTGGCGAATAGTCATCATTACCAATCCAAATCGCGGTTGCTAATTGGGGTACGTATCCGACGAACCAGGCATCGCGGAAGTCAGAAGTCGTGCCAGTTTTGCCTGCGACGGGGCGACCGTCGCTCAGGGCTGCGGATGTACCGGTACCATTGTTAATTACACCCCTAAGTACATCTGTAACTTCCGCAACCGCAACCGGATCGAGCAATAGTTCGCGCTTTGGCGTGTTATCGAGGATGACATTGCCATTACTATCGGTTACTTTAGCAATCAGGGTTGCCCTCACCTTGTAACCGCCATTGGCAAACATGGCATAGGCTCCGGCAATTTCAAGTGGCGTAACATCAGCCGCTCCTAATGGCAGGGACACTACGGGTGCGAGTGGACTGGTAATCCCCATTTTGCGACAGTCTTCGATTACCTTCTTAATTCCTACATACTGCCCTAGTCGAATAGCAGGAATATTGCGCGAAACAGCCACGGCTTGACGAATACTAATCGGCCCCATGAAAGTATTGTCATAATTGCGCGGCACGTAAGGTTCATCACCATCAGAATAGGTCACGGGAGTATCTTGGATGGTTGAGTCGGGCGCGTAGTCTCGGGTAGCAAATGCGGAATAGTAAACGAAAGGTTTAAATGACGAACCTAGCTGGCGGCGGGCTTGCACGGCGCGATTGAATTGATTGTTCTGATAGGGGCCAACTCCACCCACTAACGCTTTCACAAAGCCCGTACGAGGATCGACTGCCACCAGTGCTAGTTGATCGGCATATGCGCCGCGATCGACTAACTCCCGATGGCCTTGATTGGCGACTTCTTCGGCAATGCGCTGCATTTTTAAGTCGATCGTAGTTTGAACCCGCAGTCCACCCTTTAAAACCGCATCTTTACCGAATTTTTCCTCTAGCTCGGCGGCAACAGCTTGGGTAACATAAGGTACGCGGCTAGCTTCGTAGGATGTTCCCTTACCGAGTTTAATTGGTTGAGCTTTTGCTACTTTTACTTCCTCGGGTGTAGCCCAGCCTAGCTCTAGCATCCGATCCAGGATCAATCCCTGGCGGTGTTTTGCGGTTTTATAGCTGTCAAACGGGTTGAATACCGAGGGAGCCTGAATGATTCCTGCCATCATGGCTGCCTCGGCGAGGGTGAGGTCGGCGGCGGATTTGTTGAAGTAATTCTGGGCTGCGGTTTCGGCTCCGTTAGTATTTCTGCCCCAAAATACTTGATTGAGATACATTGCCAGGATTTGATCCTTGGTAAATACCTGCTCTACTCGCATTGCCAATACAGCTTCAGCTAATTTGCGGCTAATGCTTTTTTCGTTGGGCAGAAACAGGTTTTTGACTAGCTGCTGGGTCAGAGTAGAGCCACCTTCCACTGTTTCGCCGCTTCTAAAGTTAACCAGCACGGCACGAGCAATGCCGCTAGGATCGACACCTTTGTGCGTGTAAAAGTAAGCGTCTTCGATCGCCAGGACAGCGCGTTTGAGATGGGGGGAAATGCGATTAAGCGGAACGACTTCGCGATTCACATCGCCGTGCAGCCTGGCAATCAGATTGCCGTTAATATCGTATATATAGCTGGTTTCTGTCGGTGCGTATCCTTTTAACACCCTGACATCAGGTAGATCTCGGAAACTCAGCGCCAAACCTACTAAACCACCAGCGATCGCGCTGCCGCCTAGCAAAACTGCTGCCAGCATAGTACCACCAACGGTTTTAGCAACGGTTTTTAAAACATCTCTTTTCACAGGTCTAGGCTGTTTTAAACTATTAGATGCCACTGTAATACACTCGCTCAACAAAACCAATTCTGCTGTGAGTTTAACCGACACTGACCCCAATTTGCCACAACAAGAAATTAAGTTACTGAAGTCGCTGCTGGAACGCGGCGTAGTCGAAGTCTTTCCCGATACTGTCGGAACAGAAACTACTGATGGCAGTTTTTGCTCTCATACTTTGGCAGACAAACTTAGGATTGCTAAACAAGAAGGTCGCCGTTTGCGCGTCAAGTTAGGCATAGATCCCACTCGTCCCGACTTACACCTCGGGCACACGGTTGCTCTCCGTAAATTGCGTGCCTTTCAAGATGCCGGTCACGTAGCAGTATTGATTATTGGAGATTTTACTGCCCAAATAGGCGATCCAACTGGCAAATCGGAGGCTCGCCCGCGTCTTAGCGCCGAAGATGTAGCTCATAATGCTGCTACGTATCTCGATCAAGCTCGAAAGATCCTGGACTTCAGCCCCAAATGCTTGGAGTTACACCACAATAGCGAATGGCTGGGCAAGCTAGACTTGTCAGAAATAATTAGCTTGTTGTCAAGCATGACCGTAGGACAAATGCTGGCAAAGGAACAGTTTGGAGAGCGCTATGAGAAAGGCACTCCTATTTACCTGCATGAGTTTCTTTATCCATTACTACAAGGCTTTGACTCGGTGGCGATCGCATCAGATGTCGAGTTGGGCGGCACAGATCAAAAATTCAACATCCTGGTAGGTCGAGATCTGCAATCGCATGGTGGGAAATCTCCTGGCGGTTTTATGGCTCAGCGCCTGCGCGACTATGATGGGCCAAGGCAATTCGGTATGCTGTTGCCGCTGTTGGTTGGTCTTGATGGCGTGCAAAAAATGTCCAAGTCACTGGACAACTACGTCGGTCTGACTGAAGATCCGCTCTCCATGTATTCAAAACTGGAAAAAGTGCCAGATAATTTGGTTAATAGCTATTTCGAGCTATTAACCGATCTCGAAATAGCTTCGCTACCTGCAAATCCTCGGGAAAAGCAAAAGCTGCTGGCGCTGACAATTGTGGGTCAGTATCACAGCCCTGAGGCGGCACGGCAAGCCCAACAGGATGCGGAGAAGATCGTCCTATCCGGCTCAACTGAAAGTTTAGGCGAAGTGCCGGAATTCGATCTGTCTCAAGTGCAATTTCCTACGCCTTTGTTTTATTTGGTGAAAGCAAGTGGATTGTGTAAAAGCAATAGCGAAGCGCAAAGTCAGATCAAAAATGGTGCGGTGCGTCTAGATGGCGAAAAATTGCAAAATGCCGACCTAGGCTTTGCTACTGCTGAGGAATTGAGAGGTAGAGTCCTACAGGTTGGCAAAAAGAAATTTCTTCGCTTAGTTTGACATCCAAGCGTAGTTTTAGTTAGTCTTTCAGGAATGATGAAAACATTGATAAATAGATTATTATCAATGCATATCTTTGTCCCCATTGATAATTGGTAATAGATGCTAGAACCCCTGAATTCGAGATCGCTAATTAAGAATACCTAACCTCGTGCAGCAACGTCATGCAGCAAAAAAACAAGCGATCGCGCTCATTGCCATTAAATTTAATCCTGATTGCCCCATTTGTAGTTCAAATTGTCGCAGCAATTGGCATTACAGGTTGGCTGTCTTATCAAAACGGACAGCGCACGGTTAGCGATCTTGCCACTGGGTTGCTCGTCCAAGCTAAGTTGCGCGTCAAGGAGCGATTGGATGGACTGTTAGATCGGTCCGAGGCGGTCGTCCAATCCAATACTTTTGCTTACCAACAAGGTCATATATCTCTAGATAGAGAGGCAGATTTACAAAAATACTTTTGGGAGCAAGTTCGTCGCAATCGTTCTTATCAAAGAGCCTTTTTTGTAGGGGATGAAAAAGGCAGGTTTCTGTCAGTACGTTCTGATAATACAATGACAGCGATCGAAAATCTTGAGACTCAACAAAGAGTTCTCTATTCCCTGGATAGTCAAGGAAATCGCCAACAGCCGCTCAAGCGCATTCGCTACGATCCTCGCCAACGGAATTGGTACAAGCAAGCCTTGCTTGAGCTAAAACCGATCTGGACAGAGCCATACCTTTTTGCCTCTGGGGTGCTGGGTATTACCACTGCTGAGGCGATTCGCAACCCTAGCGGACAAGTTATTGCAGTATCAGGGATTGATTTGAGTTTAGATGATTTTGATGCGTATTTACAAAGTATTCAGCCCAGTCCATCCAGTCAGCTATTCGTCATCGAGCGATCGGGACGACTAGTTGCTGCTTCTCATAAGCCATCTAACGTAAACGCACCCAACGATACCGCACCGTTGCAGCGTATTCTGGCAACTGACACTAACAATCCCATCATGCGCGAGAGCACAAGGTACCTGTTGTCAACTGAGGGTAATCTCAAGCAAGTCAATGAGTCTCTGACAGTTGAGTTGTTTATTCAAAATGACCGATATTTTCTTTCAGTGCTTCCGTATCGATTTAACGAAAACCTGGACTGGTTAGTCCTGACAGTTGTTTCAGAAAAGGACTTCTCGCGTCAAATCCAGGAAAACAATCGCACGACGTTTCTGCTGTGCGGCATCTCTCTGTTTGTAGCGATCGCGATTGGGATGCTGACTTCGCGATCGCTGACGCGAACAATTGCACGCTTGACTAAAGCAACTGATGAAGTGGCACAGGGTAATTGGCAATTACCAGTGGTATCGAACGGCGGCTCCAAAGAGATGAATACTCTAGTTGATTCGTTCGATAGTATGGTGGAGCGCCTGCAAGAAGTGTTCGGCAAACTTGAGAACTTTGCCTATGTTGATGCCTTAACCGGCCTGCCTAATCGTGCGGCATTTCTCGTGAGCTTGCAACAGGCAATTGCGACGGCTAAGCATTCTACACCGCAGTCATTTGCAGTACTGTTAATAGAGCTTTACTCTTTTAAGTTGATCGAGAATAGTCTGGGGCCAGCGATCGGAGACTTATTGTTAAAAAGCGTTGCCACTAGACTACAGGAATGTCTGCAAGTCAATGAAAATAGTGCGGTCTACATATCGCGACTCGAACGCGACGAATTTGCCATTCTCGTCAAAGACATCGCTGAGGCAAGTTCTGCAGTTACTACCGCTCAAAATATTTTACAGGCATTCCAGCAGCCTTTTCGTCTCGGACAACAGGATATCCTGGCAGAGGCGATTGTCGGTGTAGTTGTCGATCCCGAGCAATTCAATTTACCTGAAGAAATCCTGCGTAATGTCAACCTTGCTAAGTTTAGCGCCAAGGCGCAAGGAAAGCAGCGCTATGTTGTATTCGATGGCTTGATGCGGATTGAAACTACCGAGCGATTGCAGTTGGCAGCCAACCTGCAATACGCGATCGCTCGAAACGAGCTTGAGCTTTGGTATCAACCGATTATCACGCTCGATCCAGGGCGGATTGCTAGCTTTGAAGCACTGGTACGCTGGAAACATCCCACTTTAGGTCTAGTGTCTCCTCTGAAATTTATTCCGATCGCTGAAGAGACCGGCACAATTGTCAGTATTGGTGAATGGATTCTGCGTACTGCCTGTCTGCAGAAACTAATGTGGAACGAGCAAAGCCCAACTCTACAAGCGGTTCAGATTAGCGTGAACGTATCTGCTCAACAACTACTATCACCTGATTTTGCCGATCGAGTAGAACAAATTTTGCAAGAGACAGGTTTAGAAGGGCATCACATTCAACTAGAGATTACCGAAAGTGCTGCTGTGAGCCAGCCAGCCACGATCGGACAGATGCTAAAACGCATACAAGCGCTAGGAATGAAGATTTGTATTGATGATTTTGGTACGGGGTACTCGCATTTAAGCCATCTTTTGCAACTACCAATAGATATACTCAAAATCGATCGCTCGTTTGTGGGAGAGATTGGGGTCAATCCCAAAAATGCCGAGATTGCGAAGACAATTCTGGCGTTGACTAAGAGTTTGGGAATCGAAGCGATCGCTGAAGGTGTAGAGACATCAGGTCAGTTGGAGCATCTGCGATCGCTCAACTGTCTGAAATTCCAGGGTTATCTCTTCTCGCCTCCTATCCCTGCGGATCGAGTACTTAGTTTCCATCCCACCATTCCTGGGCTTAAATCCTGATTGCAACCTAGAACTATCGGTGGTAGGCTCAAAATCTGTCTCCTCAAGCCAGGTTCGCTATGACCCTTATTATTCTTTGCAGCAAGTCAGTCGTTACCAAATTGCTTCAAGATTAAGCGTGAATCCAGGTAATACATCTTCACCTGAGAGCGAAGTTGGAGATTGTAGTATCTCGACCGATCCGTCAAGACGATAGATTTCGACTTGCCTATCCTTGCGATTAATTAACCAACCCAGCCTTACTCCATTTTCCTGGTATTCTCGCATTTTCTCTTGAATGACTTTGAGGTTATCGCTTGGCGACATTAGCTCCATCACAAAGTCGGGACAGATGGGTGCAAATTTTTCGCGTTGTTCTAAGCTCAGTCCTTCCCACCGTTCTGTTAAGATCCACGCTGCATCTGGAGAGCGATCGCTCCCGTTAGGCAACTTAAACCCAGCAGAAGAGTCAAAGGCAACTCCTAGTTTTGCTTGACGATTCCAAATTCCCAGATCGGTATTAAATTCAAAATTACGCCTGCCTGTATCGCTACCTGCGGGTGCCATGATAATTAAATCTCCTTGTGCATTGCGCTCAAATCTAAGGTCAGTATTTTTTTGACAAAGTTGAAAAAATTGCTCGTCTGTCAGTTCAATTGCAGGTTTTAAGCTTACAGTTAGAGAGTTCATAGATTAATCGCCAACTTATTAATACTTATTGTACATGCCCAATCTAGCCGCCAATCTGTGACATGGTACGATGATATGTCTTTTGTTCGCCCGTGCCGCGATCGCGATCTTTAAAATTAATCTCTGTCTTTAAAAACAGTAATTCCTCTACTTTGCCTCGTAATATTTCATATCCATCTCCCTTCCGGAGCGACGTTTTTAAATCGATTTGACCGGACTCATTCAGTAAGCAGGGACGCAACCAGCCATCAGCAGATAGACGCACGCGGTTGCAGCGATCGCAAAAGCACTCTGACATCTGACTGATAAAACCAAGCGTACCTTTGGCACCAGGAATTTGGAAGATATCGGCGGGGCCATTACCGCGACAGTTACTTTCGATCAAGCCGTAGCGATCGCTAATCAGTTGTCGAAGGGTGGCAGAATCTACCCAGCCTTTATGCTCGAATAAATCGGTGTTGCCAATCGGCATGAATTCGATAAAGCGGACGTGCCAAGCGCGATCGATACTGAGGGCGGCAAGATCGAGAATTTCGCGATCGTTTACACCTGGGATAACCACCACATTCAGCTTTAACGGATCGAAGCCCACTGTATGGGCTGCTTGAATGCCTTGCCAGACTCTCTCCCAGCGATCGCGTCCGGTAATTTGCCGAAAGACATCGCGATCGAGCGAATCGAGACTGATATTGATCCGTCGCAGACCTGCATCGTAGAGCGATCGCGCCATATCCGATAGTAGATAAGCATTTGTCGTCATCGCCAGATCTTCTGTCTCTGGAAGAGCCGCAATTTCCCTGACTAGATCCACTATGCCCCGCCGCAGCAATGGTTCTCCGCCTGTAAGACGAAACTTATGAAAGCCCAGGGGAATGAATACTTCGCGTAGAAGCGAGATCAATTCCGAATTTGTTAACATCTCCTGCGACTGAATGTAGTCAAACTCTGCTCCCTCGGGCATGCAATATTGACACCGAAAATTACAGCGATCGATTAAGCTGATGCGAAGATAGTCAACAGTATTCCTGGATATATTCCCTGATGTATTCACGAACAAAGTTCCTATCAGCTAGTAAATCGCATGGCAAAGCATACCTTGCTGTAGGGGCAGGTTTTGTAGTTAACCTACAACTAGATTCGTTAGATACGGGCTAAACCTGCCCCTACTAGAATCTCCCTGAGTCCCTCATCGAATGTATGATAATCCATCCTAGCCTATGCCGCTTCGATCGCGGCGTTGGTTGGTTAGGTAAGCCCGTGCCACTTGACTTGCAAATCCTGAGAAACCGCTAAGATGCTGTTCTCTGGGAAAGCGATCCAGGCTTCATCCGGGAATAATCGTTCTGAAGCAACTACGATCGCACGGGGAAATTCGACACAACCTTGCAACCAGTATAGCGATGGTGCGGGTGAAAGGCTGGCGCAACGGCAGGCAACCAGTTGTTTGCCATCGCTGAGGATTAAATTTAAAGAGACTTTCACGCCAAATACTCGCGCCCAATCCAGTACCTGTAGAAGCGTGGTTTGCAGTCCTGCAATGAGGTCGTTCGATCGCTGCAAATTATGGCACAATAGCGCGAAAATATGTTCGGAATCGGTCGTACCGCCAATTGCCTGATAGCGATCGTCATCGAGTTCCTTGCGCATAGGACGATAGAGAGAAGCGCGAAAGTTTTCGATATAGCCATTGTGAATGCCCAGGAGGCGATCGCTGCTAAAGGGCTGGCAGTTACTGAGATCGACGGCTTGACCGGGCGTGGCGCTTCTGACATTAGCGAGAATGCAACTCGACTCGATGTAGTGGCTGAGATGAGGTAGATTGATATCGCTCCAGATCGGCAGGATGTTCTTGTAGGTGAAGGGCGTAGCTTGTCGAGATAGGTCATACCAACCAATGCCAAAGCCATCCGCATTTAACAATCCCCCCGTCATTTCCTGAGGCTTGTAACTCTGTACTACTAAGGAGTGCGTTGGTTTTTCGATCAGATTATGTAAAAGTGTAGGTTGACCTAAATAGCCCAGTAAGCGACACATAGTAGTAGAACTTTTAATTGCATACTATTGCATATTACTAGCGATTTACCAGTCAACCCTATGCTCAAACCAGCGGTATTTCTCGATCGCGATGGCGTGCTCAACCAGGAAGCAGGCTACATCGATCGCCTCGAAGACTTAGTACTTATGCCTGGAGCGGCAGCGGCGGTGCGATCGCTAAACGATCGGCAAATTTTTTGCTGTCTTGTTTCCAACCAGGCGGGAGCAGCCAGAGGTTACTACTCTTTAGACCACATAGAGGCTCTGCACGTCCGCCTGCAATCTTTACTGCAACAGGAGGCAGGGGCACGCCTGGACGCGCTCTACTACTGCGGTTCGCTCAGCGCTCCAGAGGGGGGAGTTAATCCCGAGCTAACCTATTGGTCTACCTGGCGCAAGCCGAATACGGGTATGTTAGTGGCAGCCGCGTGGCAGCACGATCTGGATCTGCGCTGCAGTTTTATGGTGGGCGATAAAGCAACCGATATCGATCTAGCTCGTAATGCAGGCTGTAAGGCTATTCTGGTTGCGAGTGGCTATGGAGCGCAGGTACTATCTGGAGATTATCAACATCCGGTTCAAAGCGATTATGTTGCGGCGGATCTGCCCAAAGCTGTAGGCTGGATTCTGCAACAGCAATAGCAAGTCCAATTTTAACTATTCTGAATCGCACTGCGATTTTTATGACATTGTCCGATCTAAAGTCTGTCCCAGCACAAGAATTTCACCATGTTCCAGTTCTAGCTGATGCTCTGATTGCAGGGCTAGAGATTGTAGCTGGCGGAAATTATTTGGATTGTACTGTGGGTGGTGGCGGGCATAGTGCTTTAATCCTCGCGGCTGCGCCGCAGGTGCAGTTAGTCGCAATCGATCGCGATGAAATGGCGATCGCCGCCGCACGAGTAAAGCTAGCCCCCTTCCCATCGCAGGTACAGTTTTGGCATGGTAACTTCAAAGACTACCTGCCCCCTAATGGACTGCTATTTGATGGCATCATTGCCGACCTGGGCGTAAGTTCGGCACAACTGGATCTGCCGGAACGAGGTTTTAGCTTCAGAGAAACGGGCAATCTGGATATGCGCATGGATCGGCGGCGATCGCTTACTGCCGCAGAGCTAATCAACCACAGTTCCGAGGAGGAATTAGCCAATATCTTTTACCAACTTGGTGAGGAGAGACTATCGCGCCGGATTGCCAAGACAATTGTGACCCAAAGACCGTTTTATACCACTACCGCACTGGCAGAAGCGATCGCCCGTTGCGTGCCGCGCAGCTATCGCTACGGCAGAATTCATCCCGCCACTCGCGTATTTCAAGCTTTGCGCATTGCAGTCAATCAGGAATTGGAATCTCTGGAAACATGGCTAAAACTGGCACCAGACTGGCTCAAACCGGGTGGCAAGATCGGCGTAATTAGCTTCCACAGCTTAGAAGATCGCTTAGTCAAACATGCATTTAAGGAAGACGATCGCCTGCAAGTTATTACCAAAAAGCCAATTATCGCTACCGAAGCGGAAATGGCGACAAATTCGCGATCGCGATCGGCAAAATTACGATTAGCGCAGCGCGTAGGTTAGTTACTTGAGTTCCCACTTTTTCTAGTACTTCCTTCCATGCCCGTCTTAATTTTTAGGCGGCTTGCGCCGCCCGACTGCCTGCGTCTAAAATACCTCATTCGCTAAGTCTATTTTTGAGGAACACTCATGAAAGCGTTTGTATGCACAGAGTACGGATTGCCTGAGGTTATGCAGCTAAGGGAGATAGAAAAACCTACTCCCAAGGGCAATGAAGTACTGATTAGAGTATATGCAACGACAGTAACGTCAGCAGACTCGCGCATACGAAAAGCCGATCCATTTCCCGTCAGATTTTTTTATGGGTTGCTCAGACCCAAGAAAAACACCGTACTGGGGTGCGAACTGGCTGGAGAAATTGAAGCAGTAGGCAAAAATGTAACTCTTTTTAAAGCAGGCGATCGCGTGTTTGGGGGAACGGGAATGGGGTTTGGCGGCAATGCTGAGTACGTATGCCTGCCTGAAGAAGGAGCGATCGCCATAAAGCCCGTCAACATCCCCTATGAGGAAGCCGCTGCCCTTACTTTTGGAGCAACAACCTCATTGATTTTCCTTAGAGATAAGGGAAATATTCAGAGCGGGCAAAAAGTGCTGATCTATGGAGCTTCTGGAGCGTTAGGGACGGCAGCCGTGCAGCTTGCCAAATACTTTGGTGCAGAGGTTACAGGGGTATGCAGTACGGCGAATTTGGGATTGGTAAAATCCCTAGGAGCCGACGAGACGATCGATTACACTAAAGAGGACTTTACCAAAAGCGGTAAGAGCTACGATATTGTGTTTGACACGGTAGGCAAAAGTCCGTTTTCAGGTTGTCTGCGATCGCTAAAACACAATGGAATCTATCTCAGAGCCGTCCACATCGATCTGTACTCGATATTTCGAGGTCTATGGGCTTCAGCGACAAGCAGCAAGAAAGTAATTGGTGGGGTAGCAATGGAACGTGCGGAAGATTTGCGCTTCCTTGCGAGTTTAGTTGAGGCAGGAGCGTTCAAACCAGTCATAGATCGCCGCTATCCATTCGAGCAAATCGCAGAGGCTCACCGCTACGTCGATACCGGACACAAGCAGGGGAATGTAGTTATAGCGCTTTTCAATTGAGAAAGGGTTTTTGTTTATGGGGTAAAGGGGTTCCACATGGCAGTGGCTCTAGCGGGGAACCCCAAGACCTCCCTGCATCCCCTTCTTGAGGGCAACGCCCCCAAATCTCCTCCTCGGTTTCATCTGAAAACCGCTATAATTCAATTACGTCTCTGCTGTTTTGGGCGATCGCGACACAAATATCTGTGCCACCTCACAGGTGAAGCCGGGTAGCAAAGGAGAAGTAATTGCGTCTCCAACTAACAGCGTTTTTGCTAGCGCCAACTGAGCCTGCTCGCGACGATATACTTCAATTCTTTGGGCGATGCGATCCACAATCCAATATTCCCGCACGCCCTGCACCGAATACAACTTCAGCTTGGCAGAGCGATCGCGATCTTCATTCGCCTTCCCAGGCGATAGTACTTCCACCACTAGTTCCGGGGCACCGCGAAAATGTCCGGCATCATCTTGAATTTGAGCGAGTCGTTCGTAACTGACCCAAACTAGATCGGGAGCAACATTGTCAGAATCCGAAAAAATCAGGCCGGGCATAATTGAGGGTTCCCCTAAACCGCTGTCAAGAGACCAATTGTCCAATACTGAGAAAATTCGTCCGATTACATACTGGTGTTTATGGTGAGGGGCACGCGTCACAAACAGTTCTCCATCTATAATTTCATAACGAATCCATTCGTTATCTGGTAACGCTTCTACATCCTGAATAGTCCAACGTACGCCGACCTTAGTTTGGCTCATGATGGTTTCTCGGCAGAGTAGTGTATGAGGTTATTTTAGGCGATCGCTCTACCCAGACCAACAAGTACCGGAAGGTTTTGTGATTTGAGATACAAAGTCAAGGGCTTATTTGCGCGTCAATTAGGACTGAGTATGTTTCATGTAGGCAAATGTCTAACGCCCTGAGCGATCGCTTAGAAGCAACGCGGATTCTGTTTGACCTGCAGCAGGGGACGGAAATCGTTCAGAGTTTGGCGGGATGCTTGGAGCCAGAGGAAATCGCTCGACGGGTGACGGATGGTTTAGTCGCTCGCTTTGATTGTGCGTTTGCACGGCTCTGGTTACTAGAGGAAGATCTTGGCATTCTCAAACTCGTCGCTTCGTCAGGGCTATATACCCACACAAACGGTTCCTTTTCCCGCGTGCCGATGGGGGCTTACAAGGTAGGCAAAATCGCGCAGAATCGCGTATCTTTTCTCAGCAACAACCTGCCTCAAGAATCCTGGGTAGGCGATCGCGACTGGGCGATCGCCAATAATATGAATGGGTTTGCAGGCTATCCTTTAACGGTGGGCGAGCGGGTGGTGGGAGTTCTGGCGTTTTTTAGTCACGGACGCTTAGAGCCAGAATTCCTGGAGGTGCTACAAACCCTATGCGCGATCGCTACGATCGCCTTAGATAACGCGATTCAATACCAAAAGGAAAAACAAATCTGGCTTAGCCATCCGCCTACAGTGGAAAATCCGGTTCTATCCGATCGACTGGTTAGCATTCTCAAAACAACACGCTTAACTTTGATTGGAACTGAGCGATCTCTCAGTCCTCCGGTAAATTTTCTGTTTCTACAAGTGGCTGAGTGTTTGAAGCAGAGCGGCTGCAGCTACGGTCGATTGATTTATGCTGAGGAGTCAGTGACTTTAGAAGCGCTCGTACCAACAATGCGCTCGAAGGCAAAGCATTGGCTACAAGTTCAGCTAGAACAACTTAATTTTATGCTGCGCTCTCTTGGCGGCGCGATGCGCGTTCAAATCAGCCCAAATAATCGCGCGATTGAGGTGGTGCTCAGTATTCCCTATGTTTGCGAGCGCGATCGACAAGTGCTATCGGAGCGAGAAGTGGAAATTCTCACTCTTTTAACCAGAGGCGATCGCGATCGAGATATTGCCGATCGACTGGTCATTAGCGAAAGTACGGTCAAGTTTCATATCAATAGCGTAATGGCTAAACTTAAAGTGCGGACTCGCTATCAAGCCATTCATCAGGCTCTGATTAATGGGTGGATTCAGTGACCTGTTGATTTAGATAGGAATTTGGAAGCAAGAGGAGTATTTGCGATCGCTCTACCTCTCCTTACCGCTAGACTTATCGCTTCTGTAATCAATGCTACAAAAAGATATCTCCACTCAAATCTAGTCTTGTAGGGTGGAGAATGCCCACCTTATAGCGGTTTTCAGATCGGAAAGAGTAGTGGGTTTGGGGGCGTTGCCCCCACCCCTTCACCCCAAAAATAAAACCCGTTCTCAAGTGAAAACCGCTATAGCTATAGGCTCTCTGCATCAGTTCTAACCAGTTTATATAATCGAGAAATAATCCCATGACAGAGCATTATGCTGTAGCCATTGTTGGAGGAGGGCAGGCAGGTCTATCCATGAGCTACTGCCTCAAAGAACGTGGCATAGACCATATTATTTTCGAGCAAAACCAGATCGGTTATGCGTGGCGCGATCGGCGTTGGGACTCGTTTTGTCTGGTAACTCCCAACTGGCAATGCCAACTGCCGGGCTTTCCCTATGCCGGGAACGACCCGCATGGGTTTATGCAAAAAGACGAGATTGTCGAGTACATTAAAGATTACGCGCGATTTGTTGACCCACCCATTCGAGAAGGGGTTTCCGTGACAAGCGCGCGCCAAAATAAATCGACCGATCGCTTTGAAATTACAACATCCATTGGAGACTTCACCGCAGATCAGGTCATAGTTGCGGTGGGTGGCTATCACATTCCCAAACGTCCAAAGATGGCGGAACGCCTTCCTGCGCAGATCGTACAAATCCATGCTTCTGAATATAAAAACCCGCAAAGTCTTCCGGATCGCCCCATCCTGGTAGTGGGAACAGGACAATCCGGGTGTCAGATTGCGGAGGATTTACATTTGGCAGGCAAAAAGGTGCATTTATGTGTTGGCAGCGCACCGCGCTCTCCCAGACGCTACAGAGGCAAGGATGTCGTAGATTGGCTGGATCGGATGGGATATTACGATCTAACCATTGACGACCATCCCCAACAGGAAAAAGTGAGAGCGAAAGCAAATCACTATCTCACTGGCCGGGATGGGGGGCGCGAAATCGATCTGCGTCAGTTTGCTGTGGCGGGGATGCAGTTGCACGGTAGACTAATAGATATTTGCGATCGCAAATTGAAATTCAGCCCCGATCTCAAGCAGAATTTAGATGGAGCCGATGCGGTGTCGGAAAGCATCAAAAAAACAATCGACAATTTTATTCAAAAACATCAGATCGAGGCACCCTTGGAAGATACCTACCAGGCTGTTTGGGAGCCTGAAGCAGAAATTCTGGATCTAGACTATGTGGAAGCAAATATTGGCGCAGTAATCTGGTGTACGGGATATCATGCCAATTTTAGTTGGGTTGAAATTCCCGTCTTTGATGGCAAGGGCTATCCAGGTCACGAACGAGGAGTTACGACTGTTTCCGGTCTTTACTTTTTAGGGTTGCCCTGGCTCTATACCTGGGGATCGGGCAGATTCTCAGGCATTGCCCGCGATGCCCAATATATTGCAGATTACATCGCTGCTCGCAAGAAGAAAGCAGTCAGTTCAGGCGGCTGGAGTGTCGTAAATGAATTTTTGCTGGGATCGTGACACCCCCCTATCGAAATCGATAGGTCAATCGCGAGCATATGGAGCCTGACAGCCTTTCCCCTAACCATAGTGATAGACTTCGCACTTCGGTAACGTGCTACACAAAATGGCAGTTTCACGAACCGTAACCTAGTGATTTAGAACCATTTAAGGAGAAAGTTATGCCTGAGGTTACAACGCCTGCCCATAAAGTTGGCGATTTCTTTGTAGATTATGAAGAGAAAGTTTTTCCTGATGTCAAAGCGGAGCCAGGAGAGAAAGCCTTAGTCACTTTTCATACTGTTGCCTTTGAAGGATCGATTGGACTTGTAAACATGTTGCAAGCAACTCGCCTGCAACGGAAAGGATTTGAAACCTCTATTTTGTTATATGGCCCAGGCGTAACCTTAGGAGTTCAACGAGGGTTTCCAAAGCTCGGGGATGAAGCCTTCCCAGGACATCAGAATTTCACAAATCAAATCACCAAGTTTATGTCGGAAGGCGGCAAGGTTTATGCCTGTCGCTTTGCTTTGCAAGCACTCTACGGTCACGGCGAACCTTCTCTAATTCCCGGTATTCGCCCCATCAATCCCCTTGATGTGCTCGATCTAGTCCTGCTACATCGTAAAGATGGCGCGTTTATCCTGGATACCTGGACGCTTTAATTTTGGATCGAAACGCAGTCCTAATTTAACTTGTTGGAAACCCGATCGATTGTAAAGGAGGCAATTCCTCTCGATCGCCCGAGTGCTGAGGGGTAAGGATTTGATATCAGTTGTGTATAGCGGTTTTCAGATCGGAAAGAGTAGGGGGTTTGGGGGCGTTGCCCCCAAGAAGGGGTTCCACCCCTTCACCCCAAAAATAAAACCCGTTCTCAAGTGAAAACCGCTATAGGATGCGTTAGCGATTAGCGTAACGCATCACTGTTTCTCTACTTAAGGAGGAATTTGTGAACAATTTAAAAATTGTGCGAGCCGCCGCCGTACAAATCGCTCCAGTTCTATTTAGTCGGGATGGTACAACGGAAAAAGTTTTGGAGGCGATCGCAAAAGCAGCTCAAGCAGGCGCTCAACTGATTGTTTTCCCAGAAACCATTATTCCCTACTATCCCTATTTTTCCTTTGTTCAACCCCCTGTTCTCATGGGCAAAGAACACATGCGCCTCTATGAAGAAGCGGTTGCGATCCCCAGTGCTGTCACCGATGCGGTCGGTCGTGCGGCGCGATCGCATGGGATTGTCGTGATATTGGGGGTGAACGAACGGGAGCATGGTTCCCTCTATAACACCCAACTCGTATTTGATGCCGATGGCACTCTACTTCTAAAACGGCGCAAAATCACGCCCACCTATCACGAACGCATGGTTTGGGGACAGGGCGATGGCGCTGGATTGCAAGTTGTGGAAACAGCCGTGGGAAGATTGGGCGCTCTGGCTTGCTGGGAGCATTACAACCCTTTAGCTCGCTTTGCTTTAATGGCTCAGCACGAACAAATCCACTGCGGTCAATTTCCAGGTGCGATGGTGGGACAAATTTTTGCCGAGCAGATTGAGGTAACCATGCGACACCATGCTTTGGAATCCGGTTGTTTTGTGGTGAACGCGACGGGCTGGCTTACACCGGAACAGGTCAGTCAAATTACACCGGACGAAAAACTGCAAAAGGTCTTGAGTGGAGGTTGCTATACCGCGATTATCTCACCCGAAGGCACGCATCTCTGCCCTCCTATTGCGGAAGGAGAAGGGATGGCGATCGCGGATCTGGACTTCTCTCTAATTGCAAAGCGCAAGCGCATGATGGATTCGGTTGGACACTATTCCCGCCCCGATCTACTGCAACTGCAAATCGATCGAACAGTGAGGAGCTCCATCAAACCCCTGGCAGAATTGCCCAATACCTCCAGCAACTTGCCATTAATAACAGAGCTAACTGTTCCCGAACCCACTTTCCCTGAATCTATCCGTAACAATGAACAAACAACAGCTCATAACTGAACTCCAATCCTTTGGCTTAAAGATATTGGATAAAGAATCTGGGGTCGCTGGCAGAAAGGGCGGTGCAGGTCCCTCCGATCACAAAGCCGTAACGATTGGAGGCACCACTGTTATGGTACCGATCTATAATAATTCTGCTGCCGTATCTCCCTATACGGTCAATATTCAAGCTTCTCCTGGCAATACGATCTTGGAATTTAAAGGGGAAAGTATATCGCCAATTCTTTTCCCCCCACATCCCAAGTTCTACAGCCTCTCCACTGCAGACGGAATTCCCTACTGGAAAATAGCCCTGCTTCACAGTCAAGACGTGCTAGCGACAACAGTGTTGCAAACCTGCATGCGCTATAACAATGTCGCTACCGCGTGCCAGTTTTGCGCGATCGGACAGTCCCTAGCAGCAGATCGCACGATCGCCCGCAAAACCCCAGACCAGTTAGCCGAAGTGGCTGAAGCAGCAGTAAGACTGGATGGAGTGAAACATATGGTGATGACGACCGGAACGCCCAACACCAGCGATCGCGGTGCCGCCTATTTAACAGAGTGCGCCGGAGCGATCGAAGCGCGCGTCAATCTGCCGATTCAAGCTCAGTGCGAACCTCCCGATGATTTCATCTGGTTCGAGCGGATGAAGGGTGCCGGAATCGATAGTTTGGGCATGCATCTGGAAGCAGCCGATCCGGAAGTGAGAGCGAGGATTATGCCTGGGAAAGCCACTATACCTCTAGATTATTACTTTGCCGCATTTTCCAGCGCCGTGCAGGTGTTTGGTCGCGGCCAGGTCAGTACCTATCTGCTTGCCGGGTTAGGGGATAGTTTGGATACTCTGGTGGCGACGTGCGATCGCTTAATCCAACTGGGCGTGTATCCCTTTGTCGTGCCCTTCGTCCCGATTACAGGCACCCCGTTAGCCCAACATCCAGCTCCAAGGAGCGAGTTTATGTTCGCGATATACGAGCGAGTGGGGGATATGTTAAAGCGATCGAGCATGTCTTCCACAGATATCAAAGCCGGGTGCGCTAAGTGCGGCGCTTGCTCGGCGCTCTCTCAGTTTGAAGTATAGCTTAGTACGGGGAGTGTGGGGGCTGCGCCCCTACGCAGGGGTTTTACCCCTGCCCCCAGTCCTAAGCCTGTTGGCTATAGCTCTATAAAACATAAACCTGGATGTCAAATCGTGTCTCACTACGAATTTAGATTAGCGACAAAACTATCGGAAATCGAAGCCTACTTTGACCTGCGGCGGGCGATCTTCGCCCAAGAGCAGCAACTTTTTAGCAACAATGACGATTGGGATGAAATCGATCGAACTGCCTATCCTATAGTGGCGATCGCCATCGATACGCAGAAAGTTGTAGGAGTCGTGCGGATTTATCAGCCGGAACCAGGTCTCTGGTATGGCGGACGCTTGGGTACTCATCCCGAATATCGCAAAGGATGGGAGATCGGCAAGGGCTTGATCTATAAAGCCGTTACTACCGCGAATGCTTGGGGGTGCGATCGCTTCCTCGCTACGGTACAACTGCAAAACGTGCGCTTCTTTCAACGACTGCACTGGCAATCTTTAGAAGAAGTAACCATTTGCGATCGCCTCCATCACCTGATGGAAGCAGATTTGAGTTACTATCCACCCGATCCATCATATCTTTCCATTACATCACCGCAAGAGGCAATCAATGCTAGCATCCCTCGCCGTTCAACTGCGACAGTCGCTTAGTTTGCTGCAAAAGCAGGATATCCAAATCGCGGCAAAGTTCCATTCCTCGTTCGCAAACAAAACTACATCGGCGATAAGAGTGGGTGACGATTGTGCGGCAATCCCAGATGGGGATGGGTATTTGCTATTTGCTGCTGAGGGGATGCTGCCAGAGTTTCTGGAAACCGAACCCTGGTTTGCGGGTTGGTCCGCTATTATGGTGAACGCGAGCGATATTTACGCGATGGGCGGTCGCCCGATCGCTGTAGTCGATACTCTCTGGAGCCAGCCCCAGGATACAGCTAGAATTTCGATCGATCGCATTTGGGCTGGCATGAATGCGGCGGCTCAAGCCTACCAAATTCCCATCGTGGGCGGACATACTAATTGTCACAGTACCTATAATGCTCTCTCAGTGGCAATTTTAGGTCGCGCTCAGAAATTGATTTCCAGTTTTACCGCTCGACCGGGAGATCGCCTTCTGCTTGCCATCGATCTGCGTGGCAAACCCCATCCCCACTATCCCTTTTGGGATGCCGCTACCACTGCCCCCCCAGAGAGACTCCGTCAAAATCTTGCGATTCTGCCCCATCTAGCAGAAGCAAAATTATGCGATACTGGGAAAGACATTAGCAATGGAGGGCTAATTGGCACAGTTTTGATGTTGCTGGAAACCTCGAGTTGCGGTGCCGTTCTGAATTTGGATTGGATTCCTCGTCCAGATGGAGTGTCTTTAGATCGCTGGCTGCTGAGCTTCCCCAGCTACGGTTTTCTACTCAGCGTTCGCCGCGATCGAGTGGCAGCAGTGCGGGATTGCTTTCAGGAACAGGATTTAATTTGCGCAATTATCGGTGAAGTGGAAGTGGGAGCGAAATTGACTCTGCGATCGCAGCAAGAAGAAGTGCTCTTTTGGGATCTCGAACAAAAGGCTCTGACTGGATTTGGTGGAATAAAGCCATGAGTCTCAAGATTGCCCTATTTACCTACTCAACCGCACTGCCGATGCTTTTGTGTTTCCATCCCTAGTGGAAGGATGGGGCTTAGTAGTATTAGAAGCGATCGCCTCTGGTCTACCTGCGATCGCTTCCGATCGAGCGCCCTTCACGGAGTTCCTCTCTCCCGATCTAGCTCTGCTCGTCAATCCCAACGATCCTGGAGCGATCGCTCAGGCTATGAAAGCGATCTTGTCGTCCGATATTTCCCATGCATTGATTCAAAACAGTCAGTCTGCAGTCGCTCAGTATACCTGGGAATCTTCTGCTAGAATGCATATTAAACACTATCAAACACTTCTTGATTCCTATGCCTGAAATTCATTTTAAAATCCAATGGCCTGATGGTAGCGAAGAGACTTGCTACTCTCCTTCCTTAGTTGTCAAGAAATACTTCACTCCCAGTAGCGATTATACATTAAAGGATTTTGTGGAGCGATCGCGCCAATCTCTCACAATTGCCAGCGATCGGGTTCAGGCGAAATACGGAATGCCCTGTAGTTTGGCTCTCGGACAATTACAGACGATAGAAGCTAAGTCGGCTCAATTCCAGAATCTTCCTCAGCCCACGGTTAGATTTATCGAGTTTATCGACCAGGACGAGTAGTAGAGAATCGCGATTCACCCTTACTAGAATTTGGAGAATTGATATTACCGTTGTAGCATTGCCCACACAAATCCCGCACCTCGACCCTGCACCCTTGCCATATTAATCCACAATAAAGTCATATGTTCCAGGTGCAGGCTCATGGAAAGATTACCCGTATCAATTGGCTCCCACCCGAGTTGATGGCATAGATCGGCGACTACTTCTTTTGCAGAGAAATCATTCCCAGCAACCAACATGACAGGTTTCAACTCTCCATAACCAGGATAGTTGCTATCTTCAAAGTTTTCGTAGCCGTAAATCGTGAATGCTTTGACAACCCGAGCATTCGGCACCAATTGCTGAACGGTTTCGCTGCCTGAGATTTGACTTTGCAAACCGTGGGTCAAATTAGCACCGACAGGATTGGTACAGTCCACTAAAATCTTACCGTCGAGGACAGACTTGAGAGGTGTTAGGGCAGGCTCGATCGCGGCAAAAGGAGTTGCTAAAAATACCACTTCGGCTGACTCGATTGCTTCTAAAGGTGCCTGCACAAGCAAATTAGGATTGCGACTCAGTGCATCTCGAACTTTTTGGGACTGAGGATCGCGAGCGGCGATCGCCACTGTATGACCTTGGTCTTGCAGCCGATCTGCAAGCGGCGCGCCCACATTTCCTACTCCGATAAAAGCAATATTCATTACTAAACTCCCAACGCCTGTAAAACCAGTTTTGCAGTTTCCGCACCAGAATTTTGCTGCTGCCCTGAGATCAGATTACCATCTCTGAGTGCGTGGGGAGTAAAGGGTTCTTTGGTCACAAAGTTAGCTCCTAATTGTTTAGCTTCATCTTCGATGCGGAAGGGCATGACCTTCTGACCGACAACCCGATCGGCATAATCTTCTTCGCTGTTGGCAAATCCCGTAATAGTTTTCCCTTCAATCAAATATGCTCCATTTGGCAGTTTAACTTCTAATAGCACACAAGTACCGTGGCACAGAGCTGCCGTAGGTTTGCCAGTGAGATAGAAGTTGGAGAACAGTTGAATGAGAGCCGTGTCTTGACGGAAAGTAAACATGGGAGACTGTCCACCACACACGACAATAGCATCAAACTCGCCAATATCCAAAGCGGCGATCGCAGGTGTATTCTCCAGCAATTGCATGAATTCTGGCTGGTTGATGTACTGAAGTGAAAGAAGATCGTCCTTGGAATAACCCGATGCATCGCGAGGGTCGCTCATAGCATCAAATTCCACCTTGCCCCCCTTGGGGCTAGCAATCGTCACCTGGCAGCCCACTTTGACAAAGACATCATAGGGGTGGATTAATTCAGATGCCCAGAAACCGACGGGTACTCCCAGCGTTGTTGACATCGCAGGATTGGCAACAATTAGCAGAATAGATTTAGCGATCGTCTCCATAACTATACTGACAAATATGCGAACGTTCTTAGTGTGGATCGGATACCATGTATTTGTCCAATAGATATTTCGTATAAGTTACATTCATCAAATGAATCTTACTAGTATAGATCTCAATTTACTTGTTGTCTTTGATGCGCTGATGAACGAACGCCAGGTTACCCGTGCCGGAGAGAGCATTGGACTCAGTCAACCAGCGACCAGTAATGCCTTGGCACGATTGCGCAATTTAACTAGCGACGAACTATTTATCCGAACCAGGGTTGGGTTACAGCCCACACCTCATGCGATCGCCATCGCCCAGCATATTCAACCCGCACTAAAGCAAATTCAGGCTGCCCTGTCACTAGAACGGAATTTTGACCCCATGACTAGCGATCGGGTCTTTACAATTGGCATGACAGATTATGTCGAGTTTGTATTGCTTCCAAGCCTGCTGTCGCTTCTGGGAACACGGGCTCCCAATATTAAAATTCAGGTGCGATCTGGCGATCGCCAGCATCTCCTTGCCTTATTAGATAGCGGTGAAGTCGATCTTATTTGCGGATTATTCCCAGAGAAAGTTCTCTGGCATGAGGAACAACCTCTCTTCCAGGAAAAATACGTCTGTGCGTGTCGCTACGATCGTCCAGCAATCGGAGATCGTCTTACTTTGGATGATTACCTATCGGTTTCCCATTTATTAATTTCAATTCAAGAGGATATGGTTGGTCGTGTAGATAAAATTTTGGCTGAGCGAAACTTGAAGCGACATATCTCGATTTCTATCCCCCATTTTCTAGTCGCGCCCTTCATTTTGTCTCATACCGACCTAATTGCAACCCTTGCCAAACGAGTAGCGAATGAATTTTCTACTACTCAAAACTTAAAAATCTTTCCATGCCCACTACCTATTGAAGGATTTTCCGTATCGATGCGCTCGCACCGCAGTACTCATAACCACGCTGCACATGTCTGGCTAAGAGAGATAATTACAGAAGTAGCTAGGACAATTTGAAATTGGCAAGCCACGTATTCTATGGGAACTTATAGCGCTTTTCAGATCGGAAAGAGTAGGGGGTTTGGGGGCGTTGCCCCCAAGAAGGGGTAGAACCCCTTCACCCCAAAAATAAAACCTGTTCTCAAGTGAAAACCGCTATATACCAATTCTTCAAAATTGAACTATAGATCGATCTATGTACGGACGAACAGCCGTTCGCCCCTCCAGCAATCTGTAATTTTACTTTAGAGAATTGGTGTTAGCTAGCAGTATATGCCCAAATTTCAAACTTTGCCTTAGATGATATCTCTGCTTCCAAGGAGCCATAGCGATCGAGGCAAAACTCTTCAAACTCTTCCTCCAAGCGATCGCGAGCGCGCCTGCACTGTTCCTCATCTGGTATGTAGTGAGGATCTTCAGGAATTAGAATAATCCAAACATCGGATATTTGAGTATGCCTGCAATATAACGGGCTTATGACTTTCTATCGCGCTTTGATTCGGGCAAATTGCGGGGAGGGATGCTTCGACCTTCAAAGAACTGACGTTCTAATCGTCCCAATCCCATCCATCCTGCGCCACAGACTAGACTGAGGGCGGTCAAAATCGCGATCGCGCTTACAGAACCCTGACCCAGCGTCACCGCTAATAATGGCGAGATAATGCAGGCGATCGCCCCTATAATTGCCGCTCCCTTGCGCAGGCGCTGAATATTTGCCAATGCCGTACGACAGCTAGCGCAATTAACCGTATGGGAATGATAGCGATCCAGGAGCTTTGCCTTAGGTATAGCTGGCGGCAAAACGTCGCCAGGGAATGGATCGATGCTGTAGCAATTTACCCATTGCCGCAATTCTATGACAAACAAATCGGCCTTTGTGGGTAAATAAAACGCTTTGGCAAAGTTATCGCTACCACCATGTGCTTCCAGGTAGCGCTCTTGTCTGTATAAAAAGATTTGATCGTCTTCTAAAATCGCATTCTGATTGATATGAGAGTACCAGCGCGGTGAGAGTTTAATTAAAAAACCCGGTAATTTGGTGGCAAATTTGAAGGGAAATCTGGCAAATAATCGACATTCACCTTTGCGAATGGGAGTTGCATAGACAACGGTTAACGTGCGCCCGAATTGCTTTGAGGTCAGATCGTGCCACATCAAACCAGGAGCGATATACGTGGTATCCTGTCGTCCCAATTTACCGCGTCGGGGGCCTTCTTCCCATTTTCCTTGAAATCCCCATTTACCTGATGCCACAACTTCCAACTCTACTGGGGCAGCATTGGCGCGGTTGCCAACGGAGCGGTGGTGAGTATAGGGCAAGTGGCTGGAATCCAAGACATTTTCCATAAGAGTTAGCGCGTCGTAGGGGAGATCGCGAAATGTATCGACGCAAACCCACTCATCGGCAGATTCCTCTAGTGGCTCGACAATGGGAATATCTACCTTCGCTGCATTATCTGCCTGACCGGGATAGACGAATAACATGCCCTGGCGAATCGCCGTGGGAAACGATCTGACACAAGCTCGTTTGGAGATTTCTGCGGTGCTGCCATCAACCTGCTGTGGAATGCGATCGCAAGCCCCCGTCCCTGTAAACGCCCAACCGTGGTACGGGCATTCCAGCGTACCATCTTCGGCAATACGCCCCTCGGATAGCGGTGCGAGGCGATGCGGGCATTTATCCTCGAATACGCGCCAGGTCGCCGCCGTTCGATCCCACCAGATGACAAGATCTTGTCCCAGCAATGTAAATGACAGGGGCTTAGCGCGATCCAAATCCCGAACGTAGTAAATGGGGTACCATACTTCTTTCCAGTCGAAGCGAGCTGGATCGTTGCCGCCTGCTAAACTTAACTCTCTGTTGGTAGCGATCGCCTGCACCATGTTTACCCTCTCTATTATCGAGCTTCAAGTCGTTTGCTTAATATAACTTAATAATAACTTATTAGCCCCTTTGTCGCACTGTGTTATTAAACCGCTCGATATAGCTCGTTCTACCAGTTTCTTTACCAACTGTCCGATGGTGTCTGCTAGGAGGGTCATTATTACTGTGCAGCACTGCCAATTTAGTTAAGAATTTTGATATCCAGGAGATAACCCTTCCCACGTATAGTTTTAAGGAATTGCGGTTCGCCAGCATCTCGCTCAATTTTATCGCGTATTCCCCAGACCAAGGCACTAACTTCATTGGTAGAATGACCAAAGGCTTCTGTCCAGATCGCTGGAATCAGTTCCTCATAATCGCAAACAATTGGTTCGTCGTTATTAGCACGATTGCGCTTTGCCATATGGTGAACGAGCAATCGCTCTTGGGGTCTGAGGCGGATCTCTTCGCGGGTTTGGCGAGTAGCTCGATATAGTCGTTGCTGGCTGAAGTGATATTCGATAAACTCGGGTGTCTGAAACTTATCGATCAGGTCAGTCTCGTTGGGATCGCGAAAGGTCAACTGCCAGAAGATAGGCGTATCGTTTTCAGTCCACTTACCCAGAATCAGAATCACATTCCCATTTTTGAGGGGGACGCTGCCTTCGGAGCGGACATCGATTTCGGCTTTGCCATCTCCCTGGCGGAGGAAGGTGCCATTGGCGCTATCTGTATCCACCAGCCACCAGCGGCCAGAGCCGCGTTCGATCGCGGCATGTTGGCGGGAGACTTTTTTGTGCGGATCGGGTAGGACGATATCGTTATCATCGCCGCGTCCGATCGTGATGCGAGGTTGGGCTTGTTGTCGCTCGATAAACTCTTTGAGTTCGATCGTGGATGTTTTACCTTCTGGATCTTGAATCTTTAGGAATGGATATTCGGGGTTCATAATTTTTCTCGATCGGTAGAAAATAGTATACTTTCCTTTAAATATTGGATCTAATCTAGAGATGGGCAAATGGCTGATTGAAATTACCCTTCAAGAAATAACTAACGACTGATTTGGCTTAGCAGACGAATTACTTCTCGATATCTAGATTGCTTACCCTGATCCTCATATAGAATGGCAGCCTTCTGAAGATCGGCGATCGCTCCTTTTTTATCTCCTAAAGCAAGGCGATTAATCCCCCGATTCTTATAGGCAAGCGCACTCTTAGGATTCAGATAAATTGCCCGATCGAAATCCGCGATCGCACCCTGCTTATCTTGCAACTCGGCGCGGGCGATCCCTCTATTAGTAAAAAAACTATCATTATTAGGATTGAGGCGAATCGCCTGGGTATAATCTGCGATCGCACCCTTTCTATCACCCAAATCAGAGCGGTTAATCCCCCTTCCATTGTAAGCAATATCAATATTGGGATTGAGGCGAATTGCCCGATCGTAATCTGCGATCGCAGATTTTGGATCTCCTAACTGAGTATGAGTTATTCCTCGGTTAACGTAGGCATCAGCATAGTTAGGATTGAGGCGAATTGCCTGGTCAAAATCTGCGATCGCTTCCCTGTGAGATCCCAAATCAGAGCGACTATTCCCACGGTTCATGTAGGCTCGGTCAAAGTTAGGATCGAGGTGAATTGCCCGATCGTAATCCGCGATCGCTCCTTTTTTATCGCCTAGAGCAGAGCGGGAAAGTCCTCGATTATTATAGGCTATCTTCAAATTAGGATTGAGACGAATTGTCTGGGTATAATCTGCAATCGCTCCCTTTTTGTCACCCAAATCAGAGCGAACTTTTCCACGATTATAATAGGCGGGGGCAAAATTGGGATTGAGACGGATTACCTCGGTATAGTCTGCGATCGCTTCCTTGGGCTCTCCTAAGCTAAAACGGATATTTCCTCGTCCAAAGTAAGCAGCAGCAAATTTAGGGTTGAGACGAATTGCTCGGTTGTAATCTGCGATCGCTCCTTGCCGATCGCCTGCAATATGCTTATCAAGCCCTTGAAGAAAAGCATCATCTGCCTTCTGCTCAGGAGGTACTGTCGGAGCAGCAACGGTCTGAAATCCTAATCCTGGCTCTAACTGGGCAATGAAACGCATAGGGATATAGATAGGAATAGCTAAGTTCAATCCAAATTTCATCCCTATTTCGGGGTCAATTCCCTTCTGTTCAACTAAATCAGTCGCAACTTTGCTCTGTCCATGAATACCAATCAATTTTCCCTGCTCATCCAATACTGGCCCTCCACTCATCCCACTGAAAGTGTCATTGTAGTAGGCTAGAGCATATCCTTCTTTCAGTGGATATCCTGCATTAGCCGAAATCTGCCCATCACTAAAGCGATAGTTCTGCATAGTGCTTTCCTCAGATTGGAGGGGAAATCCTGCTACATAATTTGGTGTATCTGCCACTGCTTTTGCAGAATCGCCAATCTCCACCACGCGGTAGTCCTTGTCGCTAGTAAATTGCAAAATAGCGAGATCGATTTTGTCAGGGAAGCGTTTGACCGTTTTGTAATCGATGGAATACTGTTTGCTATCGGGTGTGACAACCTTATACTTATCCTCAGTTGCTACCACATGCGCTGCTGTGAGGACAGTGTAGACATTACCTTGGCGTTTGATAATTACGCCAGAGCCAGGGGTCTGGCTGGTGATGCAGACCGTCACCGCTCTGGCAATTTCGCTCACCTTTTGGACTGTGGAGCCAGTATAGGCAATAGGAACACCATGAGAGCACGAGGTGCTACTACTAGCGCTTTCCTGGACTGCGGGTGCAGGTGCGTTCTGTTTCTCTGTTGGCTGAGGTGCGCAACCAACCAGAGTCATCGTTCCTGCTAAGACGGTTCCCAAAATTAATATTAATCGGTTTAAAGTGTTCATAATCTGATGCTGAGAGGAGTATGTAGTTTGTTTGGAATGGGAAAAAACTAACGACTGATTTGATTTAGCAGACTAATTACTCGCTGATATCCATCTCGATCGCCCTGAGCTTGATATAGATCTGCCGCTTTCTGAAGATCGGAGATCGCTCCCTTGTTATCTCCCAAAGCAGAACGGGCAAGTCCTCGGGTGCCGAAAGCCTGCGCATCATTAGGGTTGAGACGTATCGCTTGGCCATAATCGGTGATCGCTCCCTTTTTGTCTCCTAAAGCAGAGCGGGCATTCCCTCGGTTATAGTAGGCATCGGCATCATTAGGATTGAGACGAATTGCCTGGTCATAATCGGCGATCGCTCCCTTTTTATCACCTAAAGCAGAGCGGGCAACTCCTCGGTTATAGTAGGCGCTAGCATAGTTAGGATTGAGACGAATCGCTTGGTCATAATCTGCGATCGCTCCTTGTTTGTCTCCCAAATCAAAGCGGTCAATCCCTCGGTTATAGTAGGCGCTAGCATAGTTAGGATTAAGACGAATCGCTTGGTCATAATCTGCGATCGCTCCTTGTTTGTCTCCCAATGCAGAGCGGTTAATTCCTCGTTCATTGTAGACATCGGCATAGTTAGGATTAAGACGAATCGCTTGGTCATAATCTACGATCGCTTGAATTTTTTCTCTCACATCAAATTTATGTATAACAGAGCGGGCATACCCTCGCTTAAAGTAGGCGTCGGCATAGTTAGGATTAAGACGAATCGCTTGGTCATAATCTGCGATCGCTCCTTGCTGATCGCCTACGATTATCTTATCAAGTCCCTGGAGAAAGAAATCATCTGCAGTCTGTTGTGTCGACACTGCAACAGCAGCCACAGGCTGAAATTCCAGTACTGGTTCTACCTGTGTAATCAAACTCAAAAAGGTATAGATGGGAATAGCCAGGCTTAAGCCTCTTTTATCGCCAGTTTCTGGGTTAATTCCTTTGTTCTCAATCAAGTTATTCCTAACTTTACTCTGTCCGTGAATGCCAATCAGTTTTCCCTGCTCGTCTAATACTGGGCCTCCACTCATCCCACTAAAAGTGTCATTGTAGTATGCAAGAGCATATCCTTTTTCCAGTGGATGTACAGCATTGGCCGAAATTTGTCCGTCACTAAAGCGATAGTTCTGGATCGTACTTTCCGCAGACTGAAGTGGAAATCCAGCTACATAACTGGGCGTGCCTATCACGGCTTTTTGAGAATCGCCAATCTCAACCACGCGGTAGTCCTTGTCGCTGGTGAATTGCAAAATCGCGAGGTCAATTTTGTCAGGAAAGCGTTTGATTTTGCTGTACTCGACGGCATACTGGTTGCCATCAGGTGCAACGAGTTTGTACTTATCCTCAGTTGCTACCACATGCGCTGCTGTGAGAACTGTATAGACGTTACCATGACGTTTGATAATTACGCCAGAACCAGGGGTTTGACTGGTGATGCAAACTGTGACTGCTCTGGCAATTTCGCTCACCTTTTGGACAGTGGAGCCAGTATAGGCGATAGGAGCGCCATGAGAGCAGGAAGATGGTATATCCACGCTAGCGCTCTCCTTCACAGAACTTGTCGTCGAAGAAGTAGGCTGTTGGGTAGTACAGCTATTCAGCGTAATAGCTGAGACCAAAGTGAGGGCAAACAACAGTTTTGGGAATCTCATAATCTTTATCCATAGAATTTTTGCTTATTGCCCTTCTCTCACAAGGCGAGAAAAGGTTGAGACATAAGAGATAGGCACATTTCCGCATGAAATGATTCCACAAAATAGAGGAATCTATCTATTTGCAATTGAACAAATCCTGTAGGGGCAATCCCCTCGTGGTTGCCCCGATGCGTGGGGGGTAGGCACGGGGGCGCTACCCCTACAAGAATTGCATCGGTCATTTAAATATCGTCAAAAAGAACCAAAATCATATCCTTACCAGAGTGGCTTCGGCGATCGCCCCGAAGAGTCAACTCCTAGAAATTTATCAACATCTAGATAAGGTCGTTTCCCAGTCTCTGTCAAAGTTTCGTTGCTGCCATGCCGAATCGCAATTAGCCTTTGCAAAGTCACCTGCGGGTTAAATCCAGGTTTGACCGTGAATAATAAGTCCGTGCAGTCGCCACCTTCGCGGCTAGCAGTACAGATCGCATTCTCACCATTGATCTGTCCCGTGGTGATATATTTCAAAGAGCCAGATTGATAAAAGGTTTGAAATCTACCAGACACCTCCGCACAGCGTTTCTCCGGCGACCAACCTGCCGCATCAAAGCTATTAGATACCCATTTAATGATAGGAATATCAGAATTTTTTGTCTTTGCCACCGTAGTGGGAACTCCGTCAACCTGAGCGCAAACAAAGCTAGCCTCTTTAGCCTGTACCGAAGAGAAGTTAGAGCAACCGGAGATATTGCCAACCAAAATCGCCACGACTGGAACCATCAGAATTATTGAAAACCTTTGATTTAACATAAACCACCTACAAACTTTAGTTCACTTTGATTTATCAAATAGATCGGTATTCTTGGGACAGTTGTTGAGCAACCGACATACCTCAGAATTACGAGGCAACCAAATCCCCACAATTGTGCCAAAGATGGCAATGCAGACAATACCAACCAGACCGCGCCAGACCAACGCCCTAATTTTCAACTGGTTTGGGTTCAATTGATACCCACTATTGTTAGTCTTGTTGTTAGAAAGACCCTCAGTCGAGCCGCCACCCTGCTCCATTCCCTTTAGATCTTTCAAAACTTCAGTTGCACTCTGATAGCGGTCTTGCGGCTGCTCCCGCAATAGTTTGCTTAAAATCCGGATGAATGGATCGCTGAGCGGAACCGGAGTATCCCACCTCCAGTTTTTTGTTCCGTTATTAAACAATTCCCATCGATCCTTGCCCGTGAGTAAATTTAGGGCAGACAAAGCTAGGGAATATAAGTCACTGCTAGACGAGCATTCTCCGGTGAGCATTTGTTCCGGTGCCGAAAATGCGTGTTTGCCGACAGTTGTTCCCCAGATCTTCCTGGCTTCGGGTGAAATATCCACACCAGCTTCAATTACCTTCGCAACACCAAAATCAATCAACATTGATAGAGGTTCATTTTGCCGATCGCTCCGATCCCCAGATTCCTGGATCGAAGGTTGCATAATGTTATCCGGGGAAATATCGCGATGAATTACCCCTTGTGCGTGTATATACGCTAACACTGGTAACAGATCCTTCAACCACTGGATCGCCTCAATTTCTGAGAAGGTTTGCCCTCTTTGCAGGCGTTGCCGCAGAATATCGGCATAGGTAAGCCCCTCAATATAGTCCTGTACCAGAAACCAACGATTATCCTGCAAGAACCAGCCATGGAACTTGGGGATCTGGGGATGGCTGAGCCGATCCAAGGTTTTAGCCTCTCGTTCAAATAGTTCCAACGCCTTCGGTATAGCAGCTTCCGACACGTTCCGCGGACAAAACTCTTTAACCACACAATTGCGATCGAAGCGCTTGTTATCCACGGCAAGATAGGTACGCCCTAATCCACCCTGCCCAAGCACTTTTACAATTTGATAGCGACTATCCAACACTGTATCAATTGGTACAGGCTTCTCAAAATCTAAAAATGGGTCTGAAGACGGGTCTGATGTAGGGTACATGACCGTTAACGAAGGGGAGAATGCCAAAATGGTATCAAGAACAATCATGTCAGTCAAACTCCGGCAACATTAATCAATAGTCTCGTAACTAACCTGAAACATAAATACATCTTGCGGCTAAGCGAAATATATTCAACTACATTCATAGTAGGGGAGAAATATCTTGGATAAACCAGTCAAAGATTTAAATTAGATCTAAACTAGATATAATTTGGCTTCAAACAGCCTAATACCAATTCTTCAAAATTGAACTACAGATCGATCTATGTACGGGCGAACGGCCGTTCGCCCCTCCAGTAATCTGTAGGAATTGGTATAATTTGGGTGCATCTCATATTTGCAGATTAATAATCCCATCCATCCTGCCCTTCTTGAGAGGCAACGCCCCCACCCCACTACTCTTTCCGATCAGAGCGATCGCCGCTTTGTGGTCAATCCTACCGTGTGCCCCCGATACTTGTCACATGCCATGCAACAGACGACAGATATTGAGATCGCGAGCAAATTGGATGCGACTTGAGTTTGAGAGTGTCATAGAGATGGGATAGATATGTGCAACGATCGGTTTACTCGACTTCCATAGGCGAAAGCTCGATCAGAGATTCCAATGCTAGCTGCAATTCCTTCGTCAATTGACTGTTGCACTCTTTGGCAGCAGCGCGACTGGATTTGTAGGTTTCGTAGCGATCTCTGACTGATATAGGTTCGCCGATGGAGATAATAATTTTGCGATTGCCAATGTAGGGATGCCTGCCAAATGTCTCAGATTTTACCCGACTCAGCGCCCGCCAGATCAGGAGTAACGTGTCGGCAAAGCGGGTAGGACTGGGATTTTCCTTGACATAGTTACCCGTGACTGCTGTTAAACTTTCCGCAATCCGCATGTGCCATTCACTTATATGCGCTTCTTTGGCTAGTTGGTTGGCGAAACTGCGTTCCAAGGTGGAAAGAGCTTTAATCCCTTGCATATCCTTGATATCGTTGCGGAATATTCTCTCCCAAACAGATTGTTCCAGGCGGCGGCAGCGATCGACGATGCTGCCCTTTGGCGTGATATCGAAAGTAGCTTCTGAAACCGATAAAATTTGATTTAAGAGAGCCTCCAACCTCACGTTAATTGACGCGCTGTCATCTGGTAAAGATTTAGCGTACGCAGAGTAGTACTTTTTATAGCGATCGCTCGCATAGCCAATTAAATATTCGCCTAGATCGACTAATCGTTGGTAACGCTCTTGAGGTTGCAGAGGAGGTTTCGTCAAACCGCATTCCCGTTCTAATTCCATTAATAAGCGATCGATTGTCTCCCAGGGCGCTCCCAGGTACTGATATTGAATGCCCACTGGTAAAACCACCACACTTTCATGCCGTCCGGCTTTTTCGAGATCCTCAGCCGCCCAGAACGCGATTTGCGCCACGCCTGGTTCGATCGCGCTGACTAATTCGTTGTGTCCGTTGGTACCGCCCTCAGGCGCGATCGCGATGGGATATTCTCCCGTTAAGATATGCTGGCGGATGGTAGTAAAGCCCTGGCGATCGGCTTTGCCGCGATAAATGGGCAAGCCCCCCACGCGAGGATAGAGCCACTTCGCAATACCGCCTGCCCATAATGGAATACCGCGATCGTAGACAAAAAAACTATGTGTGGGCTGTTTAATCTTGACTCCCATTCGCGCCGCCGCCTTGGGAATATTCCGCGATAGGAGATGCAGCATGGCAAACTGATCGTCAATTGTGGGATGCCGAAATGCCAGAATATACTTTACTTTCCCTGCCTGAAACTGCTGAGTTAAGCGCACCAGGCGATCGATATTGCGGGTTTCGATTTTGTGAATGCCAGCTCGATAGCGCAGCCAGTAAGGTAAAAGGGATCGTACCCCCGACAGCACCCAATCGTTGATATTGGGGTGAAGGTACTCCATGCTGGGTTGAACTTGGTGCAAGGAAATAGCCATTAATCTAATCTTTACAGGGAATGTGGACATCATTGGTAAGGTGGGCAATGCGCACCCTACTTATTCAGAATGTGGGAATTAGTAAATTAAATATCTCATCCTACTCCACAGTTTTGTTGGTGTATTTGTGCCACTAGTAGCTGTGTCACAATTCATCGCGATCGAGCAGATCGGGACGGCGATCGCTGGTGCGCTGTCGTTGTTGTTGTTCGCGCCAGGCTGCTATGTGGGCGTGATTGCCCGACAGGAGTACCTCTGGCACTTCCCAACCCCGAAAATTCTGGGGACGGGTATATTGCGGGTAGTCTAGCAATCCAGACTCAAAGCTCTCTAGCTTGAGGGATTCTGTTTTGCCCACCGTGCCTGGTAGCAGCCGCACCACGCCATTAATCAGGGCGATCGCCGGAATTTCGCCGCAGGTCAGGACGAAATCGCCGAGGGAAATTTCGCGGGTGGCAAGATGCTGGCATACCCGTTCGTCCACGCCCTCATAACTACCGCAGATCAAAACTAGCTGGTCGTAGGTAGCTAATTCCTTCAACAGGTTCTGATGCAGGCGATCGCCCTGGGGTGTCAGCAAGATTACCTCGCGCCGTGCCAAAACGGGCAAAGACTCCACTGCCGCAAATAACGGCTCTGGCTTCATCAACATGCCCACACCACCTCCATAGGGTTCGTCGTCAACCCGATGGTGCTTGTCGGTGGTAAAGTCACGCGGATTGGTCAGGTGGACGGAGGCAATGTTACGGGCGATCGCCTTGCCTAGCAAACTGGTGGATAGAGGTGATGTAAAAAATTCGGGGAAGAGGGTAACAACGTCGATGCGCATTAGTTATTCTGCTGCCGTATGCTTTCTAGCTCTGCTCTGAGGTCAGCGATCTGCTGCGTCAGTTCCTTGAGATCTTCTGGTACGGATTTTTCCCCTACGGTAGAAGCCGTGGTATTCACAGTCACGTTAGTAAAATTATTCGCATCAGTCTCTGATGTGCTGGAGTAATTAGACGTTTGTTGGTCCTTATTAATCTGGCGCGATATCAGCGTATCGACAAAGTTACGGGCTTCTGCTTCTGTAACTGCGCCTTTTTCTGCTAATTCCTGCGTAAGGCTATCGATGTCCTGACGGAGAGAATTGAGATTCTGCTCGCGCTTGGCAGGATCCTGGAGCATCTCTAGCAAACTTGCGGTTGCACCCAGGGTGACATAAAACCCTTTTTGTAATATCTGAGTCAGATCGGTAGCGTTCATAGAATGACTGGCATGATTATAGTTTTTTCTTGCTCCTCAATCTTAACCGACCCTCAACGATCGTTGCAGGGATAAGCACAAATTTGGATCGAGTTCTACCTCAATCTTCGGTTGAATTTTCGGATTCGAAGAGGGCAAAATCAGTGACAAGACAAGTTGCTTCCCCACTTGCATCATAGCCCCAATAAGATGCATATCCACCATCTCCCCAACCTGATGAAAATAAAATTATATTTGCAGAAGTCTCTTCATCGACTTGAACATCTGCCCAACTTGCTATACCAGAATAAAGACCAAATTGGTTTTCTTCCATCTGTTCAATCGCTTTGTCACAAAACTCACGCTCAAATCTTTCTGATGCTGCTAAAGTTAGGTTCCATGCTTGCTCTGAGCTAATTTCACTTGCTGCTGCATAAGCAAGGGGATCGGGGTGTGCCAAAGTACAAAGAGATTGCATGGCATCAAAATCCATGAAGCACCCCGTACCAGAATCAACACCATATCCATACATCTCTCCTTCGTCGTGTAGGGGATACTGGTCGTTAACAACAGCTATTTCCCATTTTTCAGTGGGTTGTTCGCTAATGCGAAGCATAGCACAAGCGAAACGAGTGGTTCCAAATGGTTGAAAGTCTGCAACACTAACAAATACTGGATATCGTCCTGGAGGTATAGATCTAGTGAAGTAGTAACGAGAGTCTGGTGTCATCAAAGGATCGCAGGCAATTATTCTGCCTGATGTAAGAATTAGCTCTCCAATTCGGTGAACTGAGGTTCTTACAGTTTGCATACCTTTATATGAAATGTTGTATTGAAAGGAGTTCCCACTTTCTTGTAGAACTGACTTTAAGTCTGTTATAGGATTCATATTAATATATAGTCTCTAGGGTTTGCAGTGCCCACGTCTTCCACTTTCATCGTCAAGCGATCTATGCAAGAATCGAGCGATCGCCATGCTTTCAAAAATAATGGAAAGCGATCGCTTTTTCGAGAAACTGCTAGAGCGATCGCTCTGGTACGGAATATGTAGATTAATTACAAAGCGATCGCCTCAGGTCACTCAATTTTGACGCAACCAACTTGATAGATCGTCAAGAGTTGTAAAGTCTAGCAAAGCCTCGCCCAACTCTTCCAGTTGAGCCGTTGACAATTGTTGAATTGTTTTTGCCAGTTGAGTAGGAATATTGCCAAACTTACGCTTGAGTTGCTTTACCACAAGGGTGAATTCTCCTTGTTGTAGACCTCGTTGTAAGCCCCGTTGCTCGCCCCGTTGCTCGCCTTCTTGCAAAATATTCTGGTAGATTACAGACTCGCGCATCGCTTCACTCCGTAAAATCTGACGAATAGAAATTGTATCCAGAACCAACCCCGCCAACACTGCCGAAGCGGCCATTACATCCTGCCGAATGTTTGCTTCGCTAATCTGCTCAGCTTGGTTAGCAACCTGTCGCAATACCTCCAACCGTTTCCGACCATTAGCTAGTATAGCAAACGGCAATAGCCCCGGTGCTTGTAAAAACGCATCCACAGGCTGCTCCCACAACCTGATAACCTCAAACTCATGCCATAAACCAGAGATCTCAAACTTCGTTTCACGTACCAAAGGCGATCTTGTTGGACGCAAATAAATGACCACTTGTCGCACAACTTTAGTAGGAAAGCGGTTATAGATTCTGAGGCGATAGTTTGCCATGCAAGCCGGGATTGTGGAATCGGGCTTAACCTGAAATTCGCCATGCAGTAGTAGTTCAGGAGAGTCTAACAGAATCAGAGAATCAGCACGGATTGGTTCGACATTGAGTTCGGTGGGACTGAGTTGGGTAAAAGCAATGGGACGACCGACCAACCAGGAAGCGAGGTCCGCGGAGAAATTTTCCGCCAGGAATTTGCAGACATTGTCGTACATGGGTAGTCACTAGAGGAGCGATTGCGATTCAAAACCGAATTCCCATCACCTTAAAATCCCATGATTTTGGCTACCGTACTAATTTCCGGCGTTACGCCTTGATGAAACTTGGCTTTGGCACTCTTGACGGCGGTGTCGGGATCTTTCAAACCATTACCGGTGAGGACGCAAACTACGGTGGCACCATTCGGAATGCGATCGCTCACCTTAAGCAACCCAGCCACTGATGCCGCACTGGCGGGTTCGCAGAAAACGCCTTCCTCGGAAGCAAGCAGGCTGTAGGCTGCGATAATCTCGTCATCGGTGACGCTGTTGAATTCTCCACCGCTTTCTGCTTTTACATTCAAAGCCTTTTCCCAATTCGCGGGATTGCCAATCCGAATTGCCGAGGCAACCGTCTCGGGGTGTTCTACTTTAATCCCCGTGACTAGAGGTGCCGCACCCGCTGCCTGGAAGCCCATCATGCGCGGTAGTTTGGTTGCCTTGCCAATGTTGTAATACTGGTTAAATCCCATCCAGTAGGCGGTGATATTACCAGCGTTCCCCGTGGGAATGCACAGCCAATCCGGCGCTTCGCCCAAAGCTTCGACAATTTCAAATGCCGCTGTTTTCTGTCCTTCCAGGCGATAGGGATTCACGGAATTCACCAGGGTAATCGGGTAGTTATCCGCCATCTGACGTACGATTTCAAGGGCGCGATCGAAGTTACCGTCGATCGCAATCACCTCGGCACCGTACATCAAAGCCTGCGCCAGCTTGCCCTTGGCGATATTGCCATCGGGTATCAACACGAACGCTTTCATCCCTCCCCGCTTGGCATAGGCTGCCGCTGATGCGGATGTATTTCCGGTACTGGCACAAATTACTGCTTCTGCGCCAGCCTCCTTCGCCTTCGAGATCGCCATCGTCATGCCCCGATCTTTAAAGCTGCCTGTGGGGTTCAAGCCGTCGTATTTAACCAGAACTTTGATGTCGCGACCGAGGCGATCGCTAAGCGCAAATGCCGGAATTAGTGGGGTATTGCCCTCATGCAGCGTGATAATTGGCGTACGATCGGACACGGGCAAGTAGTCGGCATACTGGCAAATCAGACCTGGCCAACCGTAGGGAAATGTACAAGCAGGATAGCGATCGAGACTAGTTGAGAGCACGCTGATAGGTTTAATTACTGAGTTATTGGACAATTAATAAAGGTTATATTATTTTGCTTTGCTTTTTTGCCTTTAGCTTGCTAGAGAATAATAGTCGCCTTTCCTTAATTATCCCCCATGCTTGCGCCTGATTTCAAAACTGAGCTAGTCAATGCCGCACCAATTTTGCGCCAACTCATCCAAAGCTTTACCAAGCATCGCATTCTGGTCGTGGGGGACTTAACCCTAGATGAATTTTTAACTGGGCAGGTGGAGCGCATTTCTCGCGAAGCCCCAGTACCGATTATTCGTCATGAAGGTACAAAGCAAGTTCCAGGGGGAGCTGCCAATGCCATTTACAATCTTGCCAAGTTGGGAGCCAGCGCGATCGCGGTTGGCATTGTGGGCGATGACATGCAGGGTGAAGCGTTAAGGCAGATTTTTGCGGAGGCAAACATCGACACGGCAGGCTTCATCGTCGATCCGAGCCGCCCTACGGTAACTAAAACTCGCATTTCCGCCCATGCCAGACAATCCGTGACGCAGCAAATCGTGCGGGTCGATCGCAAGTCAGATGCCTTACCTAACGAGGCAGTCCAGGCCCAGCTTGCCGATTTTATCGAGGCAAATTTGGATCGGGTGGACGCGGTGGTATGTTCCGACTACGGCGAAGGCGTAATGATGCCCAGCGCGATCGCGACAGCATTAAAACATTCCTTAACTATTGTGGATGCCCAAAAAGATTTACACCGCTACCAGGGTGCCACCATATTTACCCCCAACCTGCCAGAAGCCGAACTGGCTTTGGGTTATCAAATTGGCGATCGCTTCGACAAAGCCGCACGGGATTTACTCGCTCTGACGAATGCCAAGCAGATTTTAATCACTCGCGGCGAAGATGGCATGAGCCTGTTCGGGCAGGATGGCACGGCAGCAAACATTCCCGCCTTTAACCGCACTGAAGTGTTTGACGTGACAGGGGCAGGAGATACGGTCGTTGCCGCCCTAACTCTAGCTTTAGCTGAGGGTGCAACCTACTGGCAGGCAGCCGTGCTTGGCAATCTGGCTGCTAGCATAGTGGTAAGGCAGTTTGGCACCACCACAACTACCGCAATGGAAATGCTGACAGCCCTGGAGCATCTGATATCGGAATTCTAAACGTTATACTTGAAGGGGCGCAGGGGCACAGCCCCTGCCTGAGTTCTATTCCCCTCTCCCTGAGGGTGAAAATATCCTATGGATCGCGGGTTAAATAAGCTGTAATTTTCGTAGGGTGCGTTACGCCGCGCTAACGCACCGTGTTCGAAGCTTTTGGTGCGTTACGGCTTCGCCTAACACACCCTACTTTATTTAATTCGCATTCCTAAGGGTTGCAGGGGCGCAGCCCCTGCCTGAGTTCTATTCCCCTCTCCCTGAGGGTGAAAATATCCTAAGGGTCGCAGGGGCGCAGCCCCCGCCCTGGTTCTATTCCCCTCTCCCTCAGGGAGAGGGGTTAGGGGTGAGGACATTAAGATTAAGTCATTACAAATTTCTCAATATGGAATGGAAGCAAGTCGAACAAAATTGGGTATTAACACCATCACAGCCTAAAGGGGTAGTGCATTTTTTAGGTGGCGCATTTTTTGCTGCCGCACCGCAAATTAGCTACAGCAGGCTACTCGAAAAACTTGCCAGCCACGGCTACGTCATCGTAGCGACTCCATTTATCAATACATTCGACCACCGACAGATTGCAGTTGACGTGCATCGCTCGTTCCAACAAGCACGCAGCAAACTATTCCTGGATTACTTTCCCATCTTCGGCCTCGGCCATAGCATGGGCTGTAAACTGCATTTACTGATTAATTCCCTATTTCAGTCAGACCGCAGCGGCAACATCTTTATCGCTTACAACAACTACAGTGCCGATCGCTCCATTCCATTCTTCAAGGAACTTGCCAGTACGATTCCAGAGATGTCCACCATGGAATTTGAACCCTCACCTCAAGCAACTTTAGAAATTATCGAGAGGGGCTATCAAATACCCCACAATCTTCTTATCCGCTTCTTCAACGATGACATCGACGAAATTCCCGCTTTATCAAAATTACTGACGCGCAAATTCCCTAGCTCCGTCAAAACTCAGACACTGCCAGGCACGCACCTGACATCTATGGGAGTGGATTTTAACTGGCAAACGGGATCGAGCTTTACCCCGATCGACGCGATCGCCCAGTGGCTCAAACAAGGCATCCATCGCGATAATCATACCTTAGAGCAAGTATTGCTGCGTTGGTTATCTCAGCATGAAGGCGCGATCGTCTGAAAATTCAACCATGAGGTGCAATTATGCAAACAATCTCTGCGGCAAATCTTGACATCACCGATCTGATACAGTCATTCAGCTTAGAACGCTGTTTCGATCGTGAGTTTTTTTCGGAGTGGCAGGAGGATCTCCCCGAGCTATCCGAGACAGAACAGCAAGTACTGGATGAGGTGCGTGCGGACTACGAAAACCTTTCTGCCTATGGGCTGCTCGAACCTCTGGTAAAGATGGTGGTGCTATCGCCATTATTGAAACTAGCGGGTTTCTACCGTCTGCCGTTTCGGGTCGTAGCAGAACAGGAAATGGAGATTCGATCTGATGAGGACGGTATTCAGATTACTGGCAAGATCGATATTCTGGTATTCGTGCCCGAACTATGGGTTACAGTAATTGAGGCAAAACGCACTAGCTATTCGGTCATTAGGGGAATCCCGCAACTGTTGGCATATAGCGGTTTTCACTTGAGAACGGGTTTTATTTTTGGGGTGAAGGGGTGGAACCCCTTCTTGGGGGCAACGCCCCCAAACCCCCTACTCTTTCTGATCTGAAAACCGCTATATCTAGCCAGCCCTAATGTAAGGGTGCCCGCCTACGGATTCATTACCACGGGTTACGAATTTCTATTTCTAAAACTCGAGCGTACTGAGAACGATCCGGAGAAATTTGTTTACGGGCAATCCTATTCTTTAATTATCGATCGCGAAGACGATCTATACCGAGTTGTCAGGATTTTGAAGAAGTTGCGAGATTTGGCGATCGCGCACAGTGCGAAGTAATCTGGTGAGTTCGCTAACCTGAGGCTATGTCGCAATTAACCCCCGCTAGCAATGGTGCGCTTATTGGGGCGGGTGGCAGGAGTAGGGAGCATAGTTTGAAAAGCGGCATCGCGATCGCCCAGACTCTCGTAGAAAAAGAAAGAAAATCCGTGGAACTTGCGATCGCGGGTAGCTTTGACTTGACTGGCAATTTGTTTGATATCGACATTGCGAACGCGCAATCCCGTGAGGATGCCGATGCCCACTGGCATTTTGCGGCGTACTTCCTTCAGATCGGGTTGGTCGATTTCGCGGAGGAAATCTTTGAGCTGGTAGCGGTAGACCTGCACGACGATTTCATTGACGAAGCCCAACCTCACCCACTGCGACCAATTTTGCAAGTAATTCGTATAAGCAAAGTCCTTGGAGTTGGGGGAAAGAGAAATGAGACAGTTGGGCTTGTTGGTTTTGACGGCGGCGAAGATCTCAATGAGCAAATTTGTAATTAAGCGAGTGCGCCAGCGCGTCCATTCTGGATCTTTAGGGTTGTTGGGAGGGCGCTTGCCATTATGTTGTTGTTGATAAAGAGCGACAGTGTAGTCATCATAGCCAAACTCTACTGGTACGCCAAAATGATCGTCAAATTGAATGCCATCAACGTTATATTTGGTAACCACCTCAGTGGCGAAGTTAACCAACATCTTTCGCACCTCTGGGCGGGCAGGATTGAGATAAACTAAACGATGCTGCTGCTTATCGCCCTGAACGATTACGGTGGAACCATCTCGACGGTGCGTCAGCCAGTCTGGATGCTGGCGGACTAGATCCGTTCCCTCATCTGCCATCAGACCGTACTCAAACCAGGGGATCACGCTTAGTCCTTTGGCATGACCGATTTCCACTGCCTCCGCGAGCATATCTCGTCCCTGGAACTGAGGAATTGGCTCCACGGCCTTGCCATACACGCGCTCTGCTGTAGGACTGGGATAAAGCGTATATCCACCATTCCAGATCGTGGGATAGATAGTGTTGAAGTTCAAACGTTGCAATCTTTGCACTGCTTGCTCAAGTTTGGCACGAGAGAAGAGAACGTCGCTATCTACGTTTGTGAGCCATACGCCGCGCAATTCGGTTAAGGGTGGCGCTGTTTGTGAAGTGGATTGAGGTGCGGATGGGTTGACAGATTGAGCGACAGCGAAAAAGGGGACGTTAGCGGCCAGGGCGATCGCTAGACCTAGAAAAATTAATAAAAGCGATCGCACCTGTTTCTGCCAAGTTATTTCACGCGCTTTACGCATATCACACTCCTCAAATTACATATCTATATCCTTTGCCATACCCTTTGTCCAGGATCGACCGATCGCTCCCATTTGGTAAGATTATCCACCAGCCTTTGTGAGTAAGATACTGCGCTTATCAGGTCGCGTAGCCATAGCTGGAAGCATGGTCTGAAAAGCATTGTCGCGATTGCCTAAAGTTTCGTAAAAGAAAAAGGAAAAGCCATGAAAGTTGCGATCGCGCGTGGCTCTAACTTGCCGTTCGATTTGTCCGATGCCGACTTTCTTGACGCGCAACCCGGTGAGAATACCGATTCCGACAGGAATCCTACGGCGCACCCGACGTAGTTCCGGTCGATCTAATTCTTCTAAAAATGTATCTAACCCATCGCGATATACCTGTACTAGCAACTCATCAACAAATCCTAATCCTACCCATCGATACCAGTCCTGAGCATAGTTCTCATATGAAAACTTCATGGGATTGGGCGAGAGGGAGATTATACAATTCGGCTTTGAAGTTTTGACGGCGGAGTATATTCTCACCATCAAATCCGTAATGAAGCGAGAGCGCCAATGCACCCATTCCGGATCGTTAATATCGTCTGGTGGTGGGTTGCCGTTGTGTTGTTTCTTGTAGAGGTTAACCGTATAGTCGTCATAGCCTAACTCGACGGGCATACCAAAGTGATCGTCTATTTGAATGCCATCAACCTTATATTTAGAGACAACTTCAGCAATCATGTCAACCAAAAGATTCTGTACTTCCGGGCGCAGGGGGTTGAGCCAGACAAAGTGATGTTGCTTGCGATCGCCGTAGATAAATACCTTCGAACCATCCTTGCGCGCAGTCAGCCATTCGGGATGCTTGCGAGTTAGTTCGGAGCGTTCCTCCGACATCAAACCGAATTCAAACCAGGGAATTACGGTTAAATTACGGGCGTGTCCCAACTCGATCGCTTCCGCTAACATGTCGCGGTTTTGCAGTTCTGGGATCGGACTAATTGATTCTCCAAATGCTTGTTTTGTCACCATGCTAGGGTAAAGTGTAGAACCCTCATGCCACACTGTGGGATAAATGGTGTTGAAGTTGAGACGTTGCAGTCTTTGAATTGCCGCATCGAGTTTTTGGCGCGAGAAGAGGACATCGCTATCGACATTAGTCAGCCATACACCTCGCAATTCTGATGTGGGTAACCCGGACTGAGCTGCGGCCAAAAACGGAAAATTTGTCGCCAGGGCGATCGCCAAACCCAGGAACATTAATAAGAGCGATCGCCCTCTTCGCCGCCATCTTGCTATGTTTTTTGTTTTCAAAGCCTGCCAGCCCGCTAAACTCTGCCCGTGCATATATCTATACTTTACGTTGCCAAGTATCCGAGATAGCAATTTACCCTGAAGGGTTCCCATATGCAAGATCGATCTGTTAGCCTCATCTACGAGTGCGGTTAAGTGCAACGGCACGTGCAGTATAAGCAAACGGTTATTCCCCTATGAGAACAGTATTAATCACTGGTGCCTCTACAGGTATTGGTAAAGCCACCGCTATCTTGTTTCAGCAACGCGGCTGGAATGTGGTAGCGACTATGCGATCGCCCCAAAAGGCAGCGGATCTGGCTAACCTGGAACGCATAACCTGCTTGCCCCTTGACGTAACCGATCCAGACTCTATCCGCAGCGCGATCGCCACTAGCTTAGAAAAATTCACGACCATCGATGTAATAGTCAATAACGCTGGCTACGGTTTAGTGGGGGCGTTTGAGACTTCCACACGCGAGCAAATTCAACGACAGTTTGACACGAATGTATTTGGCTTGATGGAAGTAACTCGTGCCATTTTGCCGCATTTTCGCGCTCGAAAGCAGGGTGTAATTGTGAATATCACGTCAATGGGCGGTCGCCTCACATTCCCGCTCTACAGCCTCTACCACGGCACAAAGTGGGCAGTGGAGGGGTTTTCAGAAGCTTTGCAGTTCGAGCTGCGCCCCTTTAATATTCGCGTCAAAATTGTAGAGCCAGGGCCAATCAAAACTGATTTCTACGATCGCTCCGCCGATGTGACTGCCAATCCTGAAATTCCTGATTACGATCGCTTTATTGCCAAGGTACTCCCCAAAACCAATCAAGCCGGAGTAGATGGCGCACCACCGGAAGCAGTGGCGGAGGTAATCTACAAAGCCAGTACGGATCGCTCCTGGAAGTTACGTTACCCAGCCGGAGGTATTGGCTCGCTTTTACTCCTGCGTAAATTCTTGCCAGAGGGTTGGTTCACCGCACTGGTAAATCGTTTGCTCGTTGATTAAGGGTAAGTTTAGAAATTCACGCGATGCGTATAGCGTTTTTCAATTGAGAACAGGTTTTATTGACGGGGTGAAGGGGTTCTACCCCTTCTTGGGGGCAACGCCCCCAAACCCCCTTCTCGTTTTCATCTGAAAACCGCTATACTCCTACAATTTAAACGATCGCGTCAGGATCCATCCCAAACCCAGTCCCAGCCAGGAGACACTACCCAGCCACACCACAATTTTGGGTTTGGGTAAGCTTTTCCAGAGATGGTTACCAGCTAGGGGCAAAAGCACAAATCCCAGCCACACCACGACAAATGCGGCGATTTGCGTGTTTTTAATTTGCCCTGTCGCTATGGTCATCGCCAGGGCTAAGCCGCCGCCGACTGCGGAAATCCCAGCTACAAGTGGGAACCCTGCCAAGGCGGAAAATCCAGGCAGGACAAAGGCTGCAACTACAACTGTCGCCCAGATTTTGAATTGACTGGACGAAACCAGCGCAAACTCGGTATACCCCAAAGCGAGAATCACGCCAATTAGGGTAAATAAAAAGAAGATGCCGCCTAGCCACAACCAATTAGAGAGCTTCATCATGATTTGTTTGCGAGAACCAGTTTTAGAGTATCCCTAAACTGAGTAATCTGAGTAATCCGAAGCCAGAAGCATAGAGCCAACCCCAGAATCGGTGAAAATTTCCAGCAGCAGGGAGTGCGGTACCCGTCCATCAACGATATGAGCTGCGCGCACGCCCTGGGCTAGCGATCGCACGCAACACTGCACCTTAGGGATCATGCCACCACTGACAACGCCTTTGTTAATTAGTTCCCGTGCTTGTTGAATGCTGAGACCGCGAATCAAGCTATCGGGGTTTTTGTAGTCTTCTAAAATACCAGCAATATCAGTCAGCAAGATTAACTTTTCGGCTCCGAGCGCTGCCGCCAGTTCCCCCGCTACCGTATCGGCATTGATATTGTATGCCTGTCCTGTTTCGTCGCTGGCAACACTAGAAACAACAGGAATATGTCCTGCCTTAATGAGCGTTTCTAGCAGTCTTGTATCAACGCTACTAACTTCGCCCACAAACCCGATCGCCTCATTGTCATGGGGTCTGGCTCGGACTATGTTACCGTCTTTGCCACATAGTCCAACTGCTGAGCCACCTTCGAGGTTGATCATCTCCACAATTTGCTTATTGACTCGGCCAACCAGTACCATTTCCACCACCTCCATAGTGGCAGCATCGGTCACCCTCAGGCCATTATTGAACTGCGGCTCGATATTTAGCTTGCCCAGCCAGGTATTAATTTCTGGCCCGCCACCATGCACTAAAATTGGGCGAATACCTACCGATGACATAAATACAACATCGCGGATCACCTGCTGCCGCAGCGCCTCTTCCTTCATCGCCGCACCACCGTACTTGACGACAATGGTACGCCCCACAAATTTTTGCAAATACGGTAAAGCTTCGCTCAATACCTGCACGCGATCGTTATCTGTTAACATTCAGCCCCTCAAGAATCCTTTTGCTTTGACTTAGTTTAAATTAATGGCTTAGCCTAAGCAATTAAGGCGGTACTTATTGTTGTTTGCGATACGGGCTTGAAAACTAAATTAGCCCTTGCACGATACCGATCAATTGTTCGGCATCTACTGGTTTAGTGACGTAAGCATCTGCACCTAGATCTAAACTCCAGACCTTGTCAAAGTCAGTATTCTTAGTAGAGCAGACCACAACCGGAATCCGTTTGGTTTTCTCATTCTCGCGCAGCTCGCGCAGCACATCAAAGCCATTCACGTGCTCCATAATGATGTCCAGTACGATCAAATTTGGCTTATGCAGTTCGACATTCTTCATGACTTCATCACCATCATTGGCACGACTAACAATAAAGCCTGCATCTTGCAGAGCGCGGCAGATCGATTCTTGTTGGCTGGCAACAGCATCGACAACTAGAACTTTAGGCATTTGGAACCTCCAATAAATTATTTGCAATGTGGGTTACAACAAGCGGTCTTGGGGGTTCCCCGCTAGAGCCACTGCCGTGTTCCACCCCTTCACCCCAAAAATAAAACCCGTTCACAAGTGAAAACCGCTATAAGCGATCGCATACGCTTACGAGCTTATTTGGTTTAAAAATTGTGCTGCGGGTATGGGTGGGCTAATTAGAAATCCTTGAATTTCATCGCATCCAAGCTGCTGCAAGCAGTCCCGTTCCGCTTGGGTTTCCACCCCTTCAGCCACAACTTTGATGTCGAGCTTGTGGGCTAGGGAGATGATAGAGCTGGCAATGGTAATATCTTTCGGACTGCAATCGATATTTGTGATAAAACAGCGAGCTAGCTTGAGGGTGTCAAAGGGGAAATGATGCAGCAAAAGCATTGAGGAAGATCCCGTCCCAAAATCGTCGATCGCCACGTTGACTCCCAAAGATTTGAGAGCATGGAGTTGCTTAACCGTCCAATCCATATCTTCGATTAAAGTGCTCTCGGTAAGTTCTAACTCAATAAATCTCGGGTCAATTTGAGTATCCTGAAGAATCCGCTCGACTTGAACGTGCAGATGGGGCAACTTAAGTTGAGAGCCTGACAAATTGACGCTAATACTTAAATTTTTTAAGCCGCTTTCCTGAAAGGCTTGCAATTGATCGCAGGCCGCCCTGAGTACCCATTCTCCAATCGGATCGATTAAGCCATTTGCCTCCGAAATCGCAATAAAAGTTGCGGGTAAAACAGTTCCATGTTGCGGTCGGTGCCAGCGCAGCAACGCTTCTGCACTGACAATGCGATCGGTGCGCAAATTGACTCGGGGTTGGTAATACAAGCTAAATTCTTGATTTTTCAGTGCTTGAGATAAGCCTTCGGCGATGCTGCGGTGCTCTTCTTGCAGCCGCTTAAGTTGGTTTAGTTCAGCTTGAGAATCTTCCAGTTGTTCTGCAAAACGTTGTTCTTTTACGACTTCATCGCGATATTTTTGGAGAGCAACCTCAATACTGACTCGCAAGTTTTCAAATTTGAAGGGTTTTACTAAATAGCCATATGGATTGGTTGATTTAGCTCGATCTAATGTTTTGCTGTCAGTATAGGCAGTTAAATAAACTACAGGAATTTGTAACTGATGGCCAATCCGATCTGCCGCTGTGATGCCATCAATAGAACCTTGCAGCGATATGTCCATCAGCACCAGGTTGGGACGTAGCTCGGTGGATCTAGCGATCGCCTCTTCGCCCGATGGCACAATGCCTGACACTTCATAACCTTGCTTGCGAAGATGCTTGGCAATGTTTTCCGCTGCCAGGATTTCATCTTCCACAATCAAAATTTTAGATGGAGTTGTAGTTGTCATCTTTGAGAGTTTCCTTAAAAGCGAGGTTTGTACTTTAGCGGTTCAAATGCAAAATGGAAGAAAACACCATTTGCGAAGGCATGGTGCATATCTGCTCTTAACTGTTGCGAAAACAGTCCGATCAATTTCAAGCCTAGGGAATTAGAATTCTGCCAATCCAAACTATCGGGGATGCCAATACCATTGTCCCAGACGTATAAATGCAGCTTCTGTTCGGCCTCTTGATGGAGTTCGATATGAATTTCTCCAGGCTGACGATTTGGGAAAGCATACTTGAGAGAGTTAGTCACCAGTTCGTTGATCAATAATCCACAGGGAATTGCTGTTTCTATAGCTAATTTCACGGGTTCGATCTCTAGAATTGCTCGAACGTTGCCATTAACTTCACTATAAGAAAGCAGCAAATTCTCAACCAAGCGCTGAATATAATCATCAATATTGATAAAGCCCGAATGTGCCAATTGATAAAGGTGGTCGTGGATTAGTGCCATTGCTTGAATGCGATCTTGACTATCTGACAAAAAAGACAAGACTCGCTCGTCCTCAATGGAGTCTGCCTGCATATCTAGTAAGTTGGAAATCACGTGCAGATTATTCTTCACCCGATGGTGAATCTCCCGTAGAAGAATTTCTTTCTCTGCTAGCGAAGTTCGCAGTTCTGCCGTGCGTTGTTCAATGCGCGATTCGAGTTCGACATTGGCTGCTTCCAGTGCCTCGAAGGAATCCTGCAACTTTACTGACATGCGATTGAACGATTCTGCTAATTCCTCCACTTCACTGATTTGAGGCAACCACGACAAAGGAGGGATAATATCAACGGTTTGTTTTAGATCTCCTTCAGTAATCTCCTTGGATGCTTGGCTTAATTGTAGAATTGGAGTTGCTAACCAGCGGGCTGTGAGGGAGGTCATAAACATGGATGAGAAGAATGCTGCCAGACACAACAGGATTGTAGAACGTGTATTAGCGCGAATGTGCTCCATAAAGTCCGATTCGGGTATTACGATCGCGATCAGCCAATCTAAGCCCATCTCATCTCGCCAGGGTAACACCTGCACGAACTGCTTTTCGCCTGCAATGCTAAATTCCATCTCCCGATCGGCTTGAATGGTAGCCAGATCGCCAAATTGTCCGACCAAATGCGCTGCTGTGGCTTTAACCAGGGGATCGCCACTTTGACTGGCTAAGATCCGCTTTGCCTCTCCATTTGCGAGTGCAAACGAAGGATGTGAGGAGGAACTAGCTACTAGAAAACCCGAGCGCTCCACGATGAAGACAACGCTCGATCGCCCGATCTGGATCTGCCTCAAAGAATTAGACATATCTGAGATAACTCGATCGACTCCCAAAACTCCAATTAGCTTGGATCGAGCATCATACAGAGGATAGCTAGCAGATATCGCTAGCACACCGGGCATTCCGTCCCATTGATAGACATCGCTCCAAACGGGCTTACTCGCTTGCACGGCATTGGCGTACCAACTTTCCAGTCGGTGGTTGTATGGGTATTGGTTTAATAATTTCGTGCGATTTCCTTTTGAGTCAGTGGCATATTCGTAAAGCCTACCGGGACGATCGCGAGTTAACAGGTCAATCCCAAATTTGCCGTTGGGCTTGCGTTCTGCGCCTACTAATTCTCCTGATGGAGTGCCAAAGTTAATGTAACTCACATGGAATAACTGCACTTGCTTCCAGAAAAAGCTTCCCATGTTGTCCATGTTGGATAGCTTCAGCAGCCCAGACTGTATTGCTTGCTTGTTAATCTGATTGATTACTTTAGGAGCAGATAGGTAGTCTTCCAGGTTGTGAGAGACTGTGTTAGCTGCTTGACGCTGTAAATTCGTTACTAATTCTTTAATAGCTTGTTGCCCGTGTCTAAAAGACAGCCATCCAACCAAACCGACAGCTCCACAAATTTGTAGCACAAACGCGATCGCTAGAATCGATTGCAGTGAGGCTTTGCGTGTTTGCTTTTGGTTTTGGTTCAAAATAATTGTGAAAGGCATGTTCTATCCTGCGAGTTGCAGTCCGTCTGGTTACATTCAGCAAATGGTGCTGTTTGATTGCTTCAACTCTAGGATTTTCTTGAATATGCTTCAGTAAGGATTGGTGCGATCTTTAGGTAAGCAAAGGTGTCATTTTCTTGTCATATGGTTTGGGTAGGTGTGTAGTTCCTACCCGTATCCGCATTAGCTACCATCGCAACGATCGATAAAATTTTCTATATGGGGGATGTGTGTGGTATCCTCTGCGCGCTATCTGTTGAGTCACAAGATGGTGAGAAAAAGCCCAATCTGGTAGTAATTTCGATTACGCACCTGCAAATCGACTCTAAGCATCCCCTCGCTGCAAAATTTCGGGAATATCAGAAAAAACGCCTCATACGCATGGCTATGTTCGAGAAACTGCAAGGGCATCCCCCTGGGAAAGGAAAAAGGGTCGTTAGCGTTCGATAGATGCGTCTTGGTCAGATTTGAGCTTACTCTTTTGGTAGGCTAACGTGGCGACTAACTCTTCGATCTGATAGCGTTTATAACGCTCCGCTTCACGCCAACAGGTAATTGTCAGCAGCACTAAGGTGCCACAAAGGGTAATCCCTGTAAATGGATTTAGTTTTGGATTGATGCCCCACAGTCCTAAAGACCAGGCAATGACGATGATTAACCAAACAATTAATGCAGTTGCCAAGCCATCATAGGTTGCTGCCATAAACCAGTAGCGGTTTAGAAGTGTATAGGAGGCTATTAAATCTGGGGATTGCCGTACTTCCGCCCATAGCCGGGTGTAAAGGCGGCTAGTTGGGGCTCTGTCTTTTGCTTTTCTTAAAGGATGGTTGTGTTTGTGAACTCGATATTGTCGTGAGAGGTTAAGGCTTTTGATTTCCTGGCCTTCGGGTCCAACTTGATAGGCTATCTCCGCCAAACTGGATTCATCCACGCCTTCATCCTCTTCATCAGAACCGATATACTTGTTAACAAAGTCTTGCTTTGAAAGGGCATGGTCTTTCAGAACAGCTAATAAGAATTCTGATGATTGGACAGGACTTTTTTGATAACCGCGACGTTTGCAAAGCCACTCTTGGAAACGTTCAAATAGAGTTGTGCGAACCCATCTGCCAAAAGCAAAGCAAATCATGCCCAAAACATAGCACGCCAGCACGATGACCGCGATTCCCCAACCCTGGGTGAGTTCGCTGGGCACGGCTCTGCCAGCTAATTGAATCCAGACAAAGGCAAAGGCACCCAGGCAGGTTGCACCTGACACGAAAAGAGAGAGGAAGTCGATGCCAAAGAGATAGCCGAAATTGTCGATGATTATCTTCAGGACTTCACCTAGTTTTTCCATGATTTAGCAGTTCCCCTATCTTATGTTTTAGTCCCTAATTCGCTAACCTCTATTTGATTCTATAGCGGTTATCATATCTATGAGGTACAGTACATACTTTGTTTTTTGTTGATGGTTGATTGTTCATTGTTGATTGGGTGTACCTCATGAGTCACAGAATTGCTATAATCGCTCAAAATTGTCCCGTTAGCCTAGCTTAGAAATGTTTTTTCTTATCTCTATGTTGTAGATTATCATCAACTGATTCTATTGAGCGATCATAGCGATACCTTCGATACTCTGGAGATAATTTGTATTTAATAGTTCTAGGCTTATTGTCAGTATGAGAAATCTGCAAATAACCTAACAATCGGAGAGTTTCTAAGACAAGATATAACTTTTCAAATTCTTCATCGGATGAATTCCAGAAACCCGCAATTTCTACTTCAGAGATACCAGCATCAGAAGAGTGTTCTTCAAGAATTTTGAGAATTTCTTTTTGATTAGAGCCTAGCATTTCTTTTTGACTAAAATCGGGAGAACACAATAGCTTTTTACATTCCTTTGCCGCGTTAATTAACATACTTTGGGTAGACACTATACTAGTATCTGAGCTTTCTGAAGTCGGAAAGTTTTCCATTGGCAGGCTTGAACTTACATATTCCTTCCATTCATCATTACTGATATCTCGCCAGACTTTTTGTTGAACCATTGCTGCAAGACTGTCGGCCTTAGCAATCCAAACTCGAATTTTTCCATCGTTACTTCCTGAAGCTAAGAACTGTCCATCTGGACTAAATGCAACAGAGGAAACAACATTTTCAGATTTGGGTTCAGCTTGAGTAGAAACTGTCAACAGAATTGGCAAAACTGTAGGATTAGCACTCGCTTCACTAAGATTCCATAGCCAGATTCCTTCCGGTTGCGATGAGTTTTGTGTCTCAGGCCACCTTCCTATTGCAAGCATATTCCCATCCGGGCTATATGCAATGGAACTCCCCTTAAAGTTATGTCCGCCTAAAATAATAGGATCATTGATCTCGATGGATGCAGCTCCTTCATCTTTGATTAAACCCCATAGACGCAATGTTTTGTCTTCACTAACAGAAGCCAACTGATACTCCACTTTATTGTTAGTTTGTGCCTCTGTATCTTTTTGCCCTTTCGGACTGAAGTTAACTGAAAAGACCTCACTCTGTTCATGTCCTCCCTTTAAGTCAATCACAGGATTTGACTGAGCAAGGTCGCTTGGACAGATCGCTCGTTTTGGCTTTTGTTTCCCATCTACTTTGCCTAATACTGAGAGGATTTGATTGATATCCCATAGACGAATTGTTTTCTGGTTTGATTTTCCATCTGTCCAAGAACCTGATACTAGATACTTACTATCAGGACTGAATGCCAATGTTCTGACTTCACTTTCAAAAAATCCCTCAAATTTTGAAAACAATTCCAAGGATGTAAGATCCCACAATATTAGAGTCTTATCCCAACTCCCGGAAGCTAGCCACTTCCCATCGCGGCTAAAAGCAATAGCCCTAACTTCACCATCATGACCTGGTAAGAATGTAGGGATTACTTGAAGCTGATTTAGATATTCTTCAGATTGATCGATACGATCTTGAAATTCTCTTAGGTACCACAGTCTGACTTTATTATCTTTATCGTAACCGCCAGAAGCCAGAATCCTGCCATCAGAACTGAACGCCAGAGGACTGTTACCATAACGTGCGTCCGGCAAAATCATTGGGGAAGACTGAGGCTTCGTCAAATCCCATAACCGCACAGTATCGTTTCTTTTACAATCCAAGCTTGTCCGATCCCAACCGCCGGAAGCCAGCCATTTCATATCTGGGCTGAAAGCAACTGCCCTAACGGGGTAACCATCATGTGCTTCCCACTATAGGTAATCAGTCCGATCGTTTTTAACTTCCCATAGACGCACTGTCGTATCCTCACTCCCTGAAGCCAGAAAACTGTTATTACAATTAAAGGCTAAACAATTAATCTTCTTCTGGTGGCCGCGCAAAATTGCAGTAAGAGAAAGACGATCGCTTTCAACTTGCCATAGTTGAATAGTTGCATCCTCACTCCCAATAGCCAAAAGCTTTCTATCTGAACTAACTGCAATTGCACTTATAGCGGATTGATTATGGGCGTTTCTCAAAGTAATTCCAGTCTCTAAGTCCTGCCACTGGATAATTCCATCTCTATAACCAGCAACTAGAATTCGGTTGTCTTGACTAAAAGCAATGGCCGAAACTGCATAGTCGTTTCGATCCTGATCGATATCAAGCTGAGCAGTTTCATCAGTCCTGCTATTCACAATCTGTATGGTGACTTCGAATAGATATATTTTTAGCCCCCGAAGCTCTACTGCTACTGTATCTTGGTCGGGGTCGGATGCAGAAGTACAAATCTCTAGAGATTTACTTAGCAAGGTTTGATGTTCAGCACCAAGTTTGACATCATCACCCGAATCAGGCAAGAAGTTATTATAGGAATCTATCTTTAGATCACCATTCTGGATGGCAACAGATAGTATAATCGGTTGCTTTTTCTCTGATCCAGGGTCTTTAGGTGAAGAGTCAAATTGCCGTAAATTCCAATGCAAAATCTTATCCTCAATATCTGCTGCAATAAGTTGCTGCCCATCTGCACTAAAGGCAACCGCCACAACTTCTCTCTGATGCCCTTCAAGGAGAGTACTAAAATATGGAATTCTCAATGCTTCACGAAGTGCTTGATCAACTCGACTAAGCATGGGTAAACTACTTTCCTCATTCCAAAAATAAGCTCGCAGGGCAAGCAGAGCACTTAGCTCATCATTAGCTCCATCATGTTCTTGAATGTGACCATCTTCTTGCGAGAGAGCATACGATTCTTTAGCCAAGGTAATAGCACGTTGAGCAATTGTTGAAATCCGAGATAGTTTAAACTTTTCCTGTTCTTTTTTATAATCATTTAGCCAATTCAAAATTACTTTGGCATAGGCAGAAAACAGAATTTCGTATCGAGTACCACCAATTGGCCGCAAAATTCGAGATGGATCATCTTCATTAAGAGTGCCTAAAAGTTTTTGAAATTGATCCTTATCAAGTTTTCGGTGAGGAAGAAATTGATTGTCATTTGTATATTCAAATAAATCGCTAGCATTGTGAGAAATTGAAGTGCCAGATGGTGTAACCAGATGACGGAAAATAGAAGCTACAGTTCTTCGGTCGTTTTCCGTATCTAGTAATTTTAATCGTGTCTTAAGATGCTGCTCGATAATCCCTTTTGTTCCATCTAGTTCATCTAAGGTCGCAATCCGCAATTTATGGGAGCCAGGTTCTTCTTGTTCCTTTTCCCATAGTTTCCTCATTACAAGCTGTAGATAAGCCGCTTCAATAGTCTTGCCATCATTATCATTAGCAATTTTCTCTACAATAGATTCACTGAATTTGTCTTCAATCTCAAATTGCTGCTCAGATGATACTTTCTTGTTGTACCATTCGGTAATTGGTTTTTCTATGGCTTCGATCGCTTCACTTGCTGTTAATTGATCAAGAGAGATTCTATTATCAAACCAACGAGATATTCTTCCCTTGAAAAAACGATCGGCTTTGGCTAGTAAATCTTCTCGAATTGAAACAAGGAACCTTACAGGCATTTCAGAATAATCATAATCTTCAATTACACGAGTAAATCCATTAACAAATGTTTCTCTTGAATGTTGATCTTCTTGGCACGAGAAATAATCTTCAAATTGATCGAGAATTATATAGAGTTCGCCACAGTTATCTCCCCCAAGGCACTTCGTCCATACCCGAAGGTACTCAACAAATGGAAACTTCAAATCTGGTGCTAAGATTTTAAGCGTTTTCTTTTCTTCGCTATTTTCCCAACCTTCACCCTCAATTGAAGGATCAATGCATTTAATGCCGTTGATTTGTTGGATATCCTTTTTAATTTGGCATTTCAATTTTTCTAGAGGGTTGTCAAACCAGTCTCTAAAAACAACAATACCAAATTTGGGGTTGCCATTCTGCAGATTGCGTTCTGCTTCCCGACGCAGTACAGAAGCAACACCAGCTCTAAGTAGGGAACTCTTTCCAACACCACTCACTCCATAAAATACTGTCAATGGGGAGTTCTGCAAGTTGAGCTTAACAAGTTTTTGAAGGTTTGTGCGTCCGAAAAATCGCTCTGAATCTAAATCTGTCTCAGAGTAAGGTATAGGTCCTTTATAGGGGTTTCCAATTGGATTGGCTAATATCATATACTCACTCCTTGAGGTATTATTTCACTTTCTCAGCTAACTCATGCGTCTTTGTTATTAAAGAGAGTCAATTTGCTTAGTTAACTCATCAACGTAGGTTTTCAAAGAGATTTGCAAGGGTTCAATCCCTAAAGAGTTCCAAAATTTCTGATCGAGTTGATCAGGCGTAGATACCACCCTCTGAATTGACCAACAGTTTTTTAATTGTTGGTTCGGCCATAGGCGATGCAGAATAATTCTATGATTCCAGTCGCTTAGTCCAAAACCCAAAAATAAGAGATGATTCCTCTCTATATTAATTTTGTCTTTTAAGCTAACGTGTAACAATCGATCAATGTTTCTTTCTACTAGGTATTCGATGAAATTATCCTCAGTAATCACTAATCCTTCGTTCTCATTCATATGGTCGGTTGTACCGTAAAGCTTCAAAATTACAGGTCGCTCTTCAAATGATATTCCTAGAGAGAGATCATTTGGATCTGTAATCGGGGCAATTTCTCCATTCGGCTTCCTGTGCAAGAACTGGTCTTTCCCCTTCACTGAATTCATATAAAAAACTAGGTCATATTCTTGGTTCGCTCTTTTAAAGGCTACCTCTAATGCAGTATCGTAATTGGTCGTTATTATCAAAGGATAAGGAAGAGTGAAACCTTTAGCCTTTAAGCTCTTTGGAAGATGGGCAAAGAAGTCGAGCACTGGATTTGTCTGGTATTCAAAATCCTTTGATTCATTTGATTTATCAACATGAAAAATCTTCTCTAGTTCCTCCAGAAGCTTATTCGACCCGTCCGAAGTAAGATTGGCATATTGTGATGAGGAGTGTAGGGGGCTTCTACCCACTATCATGTGTTTGGACTTGACTTTTGTATCCGACTCCATTCTGGGGCAATAAATATATGCGTTCTCATCTAGAAACTCATCTCTGAACCAGCATTCTTTTGGCGGTAATTCGTGTTCATCATTAACGCTACAAAGGGGGCATCTAAATTTCTTGCTTTTATGGGGCAAGCCAAACTTTTGAATTAGATGCAAAGCCAATTCCCTACTTGTTGGAGGAAATTTAGAGTGAAGTTCCCAATCGATCACTTCATCATCATCTTGTCCTCCTCGACCATATAAGTTAACTTCTGAACCTAAAATTGCTACAAGTGCACCCTCTTTAATAGCTTTGACTACATCGTCATAATGCGATTCATCTGGGCAGCTTGAACTATTTTTAGGGGGAGGAGCAAATGGCTTTCTTAGCTTAAATGTGGCTGGGGAGGTATAAATACCTCCACTTAAATCGTTGTTGACATTATCTGCTTCTAATCGAAATGCCCTGTTAGGAGATCCCGGCCTATATCTTGGCCAATGGATCATATTTCCCTCTTTTTCACCATTGTTGAACTCGATTTTGCTAGCAACGTAACCGTGTGAACGTTGAACTTCTTGATTTCCTTGATCCGTAAAACACGTCTCTAGTCCGAAGAGTGAAGGAGCCTGCATTGTACGTCTAATCCAACCACTGCCTTGTTCAACCCCTGTATATCGAGTCTCATGCTCATGTCCGCACAGGTGTACTACAAAGTAGTTTGAAGTATGAATGAGGTTCTCTAAATGGTCCTTAGAGCTGCTGTCTAACCAAATTGAAGGGTGATGGGTCATCAGTAAATTAGCATGGTGCTTTTCAACCCATTTATCTCCCTCACGTAAGCAGGCTGCATGAAATTGTCTAGAACTCAGACCAAGACGCTTATTATAGTTACCATTGTCGAGTTGGAGGAAGCTTGTATTGAGTCCTACTACTCCTAACTTAGAAGCCATTTAGGAAGTAAAAGGCGCACCAAAAGCAGGTATAAATACTGATGAAGTCTAGTATAAACCTGAAGAGATGCGCCGATCCTATAATACCGATTTATCCAACCAAGAATGGGAAATTATCGCACCCATGCTACCCAAACCATCAAAATGGGGTAGGCCACCCAAAACAAATATGCGAGAGTTACTGAATGCCATTTTCTATATACTCAAAAATGGTTGTACATGGCAGAATCTACCCCATGACTTTCCGCCTTACTCAACGGTCTATTTCTACTGGCAAAGGTGGGAAAGAACTGGGCTACTGGAGGAGATTAATCGCAAATTGAGCCAACAATTTAGGGAAAAGGTTAGTAAAGAGGCGACCCCAAGCTTGGTGAGTATCGATAGCCAGAGTGTGAAGACAACAGAAAGTGCGGGCAGTCGAGGTTTTGATGGCGGTAAGCAAATCAAGGGCAGAAAACGCTTCGCTATGGTTGACACCTTGGGCTTAGTTGTAAAGGTGTTGGTGTGTGCAGCTAACATCGGTGAAAGAGCAGGAGCTAAGCAGTTGTTACAGAATCTCACATCTCCATTACCACGATTAGAGAAATTCTGGTTGATGCTGGATTCTCTGGTGATGAAATCACACAATGGGTCAACGACAACTTCGGATGGCTTTGGGAAGTTAGCAAACGGGCAGACAATCAGAAAGGTTTTGTAGTGGAGTCAAAGCGTTGGGTGGTAGAGCGAACCTTTGCTTGGTTAGGTAATTGTCGTAGACTAAGCAAGGATTATGAATTTTATGAGCAAATGTCTGAATCGTTTATTTACTTGGCTTTAATCCGCAAAATGCTAAGAAATCTGGCAACTGCGACTTCCTAAATGGGTTCTTAGCTCCGTCTTTGTTTTCAATGGTTACAGAGAAATCTCCTGGTAAAATACCATCACAGATATTCTTTGGTTTATATTCCTGCTCTTTCCACCAATCACTGTAGTTTTTAAAGGCTTCATTGATGACTTCTCGGTAATCGGATGTTTTTTTAAGATCCCAAAAGTCATCCCATACTTCTTCATGTTGTGACCACTTTAGAAGGACAGCCACTGCCGGTGCCTTAGGATTCTCAGGCCAAACCAAGTCATGATTTCCTGGAACTGCAAGCAGTTGGGGGGTGGTAGATTCAAGGTGTCCAAGCTTTGCGAATTCTTCCCACAGCTCATTCAAAAATTCATCAACTTGCTTAAACTGCTCCTTGCTGCCAGAATGTGTCAGATCGCCAGTGAATAAAACTAAATTCCATGGGCCGCACTGTGTATACAACTTTCCCACGTCTTCAAATATTACTTTTTTTATCCTGGACCAGGACTCTGCTTGTTCTGGCATTCCTCGATGTAGGTCTGAAAAGTGTAACCAACTGAAGCTTGTCATGATTTACTCCCTCCGTCAGCACTACAAAATGTTCTTCCCAAAAACCTGCGTCCCTTTTCCACGTTTTGTTCCAAACTCTTGCAAAGAAGTGTAAGTAATTTCTCTATTTGCCATTCCAACCTCCTTATCAAAACGTTAGTCACGGTAAATAAACCGTCAACTCACTGACTTTTTCAACCAACGCGTAGCGAATATACCGACTGATCGCCGAAATCTTTTAATCATTCACCACATACGTCCATCCCAGCACCAGGCTTACCCAGGGCAGCACCAACAGCGCATAGGGATTTCCCTTATCACCCAAGGCAAACACCAACACCGTACCAAATAAAGCCAGCGTCACGTACAGCAAGTTATCCCGAAAACCAATCCGTTGCACCTGTTCGTGCTTTAGCTTGTCATATTCTTGAAGGTACACATTCAGCGCCTGCACCTGTTCGTCTATCATAAAAACCTCCTACCACCGAAATTGAGTCAGGTTAAGACGATTGAAATACCAGCTTATTAATTCAGCTCGATCGCCGCCAGTAACTTCATCCAACGATCTCGCACGAGAACTTCCCACTTGCCCAGCTCAAACTCTTATTGCCAAGCACTCGGGCATCTACCTCACACCCTTCACCGACCAAATATCAATCCCGAAAACTGGGCTGCAAACACCTCCCGGCAAGGAAAAAAGTCGCTTGCTATTCCGATGCATTGCCTTAGGGGAATAAGTATAATCACTCTTTTTCACCACGTTTTAATTTTATGAAATCTATTTTGAAAAATATCAATAAGTCACAAATATTTACTTCTCGTCGTTGGGGATCGCTAAAGCACCGGAGCGCCATTGCCCCTTTACCAGATCGGCGCAAACGAAAATTTCCCAGCCAAAAATAGATTCAATAAAACTGTCCCGATTGAGAAGGGATTAACGTTCTTGCGGTATAGTTCGATCTCCGCCTCAGATCGATCCGCCAGGACAACTTTATTAAAGTCGCTAAAAAGATGTTGCTAAGTTTCAATCGCACCTAAAGCTTTTAAAGCTTCCCTCTGAGACTCGGTTAATCCTGTCACGTCCGAGATATTCATGCCCTCATAGGGGCGCTTTGCTCTTAGCGTTCTCAAGCACTGACCTGTCCCAACGTCCCATAGCTTAATGGTTTCATCTTCGCTGCCCGTAGCTAGCGTTTTGCCATCCACACTCCAGGATACAGACCACACGATGCTGGTATGACCTTCTAAAGTACGCAGGCTCGCACCCGTTGCCGCATCCCACAATCGCACGGTCAGATCGAAACTACAAGAAGCGATCGCTGACCCATCAGGGCTAAATTGAGCAGACCAGATCCGATTCGCATGCCCCTGTAAAGTTAGCTCCGGTGCTCCCGTGCAAACTTGCCACAATCGGATCGTGCGATCTTCACCCGCAGATAGGAGTTTTTTGCCATCAGGACTAAAGCGAACGGACATCACCCGATCGGCGTGTCCGCTCAGGATGCTGAGCAGTTCTCCAGATCGCGCATCCCAGAGTCGCACGGTCGTGTCTTCGCTAGCCGAGGCAAGGACTTGTCCATCGGGACTAAAGGCCACAGACGTGACACCATTTTCATGGCCTGACAGGGTTTTGAGCAGTTGTCCAGTCTGTACGTTCCAGATTTTAATCGTGCGATCCTGACTGCAACTAGCCAGAATTGGCTCCACCATACTCCAACTGACAGAATAGACGCGATCGCTATGACCCTTTAGCGTCCGCAGGCTGCGACCAGTTTCCACATCCCAGAGTTTGACGGTGCGATCTCCGCTTGCCGAAGCAAGTATTTGCCCGCCTGGACTCCAGGCAACCGCCCAGATGCGATTGGTATGCCCCTCCAAGGTTTTCAGTTCCTGGCCGGCATTAGGATCCCAAACGCGCACCAGATCGTCTTCACTACCACTTGCCAGCAATGGCCGCCAGTGCGTAGCTGCCATGACACTGCGCGGTTCAGGTTGCCAAGCGACAGACCAGATTCCGTTAGCATAACCGCGCACGACCTTCAAGATCTGACCCGTTTGGGTGTTCCAGATGCGTACCATTTGATCTTCCCCTCCCGAAGCCAGCAATGGTTGACTGGGACTCCAGTGCAATGACCAGACAATATTGGTATGCCCTTGCAAAATTTTCAGCGTTTGTCCAGTTTCGGGATCCCACAGCCGTACGGTGCGATCGCTACTCCCGCTAGCTAGAACTAGACCATCGGGACTCCACGCTACCGTACATACCCAGTCACCATGACCTTCCAACATCCGCACCGTATTTCCCGATCGCGCGTCCCACAATCGAATCGTTCGATCCTGACTGCCACTGGCAAGCGATCGTCCATCGGGACTGAACTTCACCGACCATACTCCCCCTGTATGTCCGGTATAGATCCCGATCGCTTTACCTGTCTGCACGTCCCACAGGCGCACCGTACAATCGTCTCCACTGCTGACAAGGTGCTTGCCGTCGGGACTCCAATCGATACACCACACCCCCCGTTCATGTCCTGCCAGAATGCGCGTGGTTTCTCCTGTTTGCCCGTGCCACAGTCGGATGGTGCAGTCCTCGCTACCCGTTGCCAACAGGTTGCCGTCGGGACTCCAGCTTGCAGACATCACCTGGTTTGTATGCCCCTGTAACGTTTTCAGGTGTTCGCCGGTTTGCCCGTGCCATAACTTGACCGTGGTGTCGATACTGGCACTAGCCAGCCTCTGACCATCTGGACTCCAGGCTACCTCCATTACCCGCCCTGTATGCCCGTAGGCCGTCCAAAGGATGCGATCTTGAAGTTGATCGTAGGATAAATCCGCACAGCGCACCTCTCCTTTACTATTCCCCGATGCAAAGTATTTACCGTTTGGACTGAAGACCAGCGATAACATCGATCCGAACGATCGCGTAAACCTGGTGCCGGAAAAATCCGACCCGCTAAAATTGACCTGTAGCAGTCGGCTCCCCGGTAAGTAGGCTTGCCAAATCGCAATGCCAGAAAAGTCATAGCCGGTGAGATCTAACTGTAATTGCAGACAGAGGTCTAACAGATTGCCACCTCCATAGCCCGCACGTTGGCTCGTCCGTAGCTCATGCAGAATGGCTGCCACCTGTCCTTCCACTGCGTTCAGAGAGGCAAAATTACTCAACAGCCTATCGGCTATTGGTTTTAAAATGCAGCGTACCTGACTTTCGCGAATGTAGTCTTTGGCCGTGCTTTGAATCAGGAAGTGACTTTGAAATAGAGATAACTGAACTCGGTCGGCAATCTCTCCACAAATCTTGTCAATCAGGCGATCGCTTACATATTCCATCACCACGGGCTGCTGCGCGTATTTGCCCAAGCGCCGCTCGATTAAGCTGCGCCAGCATAAGGATTCTAGAGCTTCCAGGATCTTGGCAGGAGCCGTTGCGGGAATTAAGTCAGCTTGCAAAGCAGGCATATCCACCCATTCCCGATGGATTGCCAACCAGAACATGATGCTTTGCTCGAGATCGGTGAGGCGATCAAATTGACTGTCGAGCAAATGGCGCACGCCATTGAATACAACTGCCCCCTGCGCCAAAAAAGCAGAGGCATCGTTGCCAAATAGTTCCCGAATGGAGGCTGCAACTAGTTTTAGCGCTAGTGGATTGTTCCCATAATAGTCCCCCAATTGCGATAAATTAGCTGGGGTACCAGACAAGCCTCTTGTTTCTAAAAGGGCTAAGGAAACTTCGGCGGAACCCTGGAGTTGCAGCGATCGCACTTTTGCCTGTGGGTCTTCTAGCAATGCCAGAGTTGCTAGCTTCTCGCGACTGGTAACGATCAGACAGCTTTGATGGTTCGTTTCAGCGATCGTCTGAAATAGTTCGTCGTAGTCTTCGTAACCATCCCGATATTGGCCTACCGTACCGACTTGCAAGATCGTTTCTAGATTATCCAACACGATCGCGCAACGGGCATTCCGCAAGCAAACCATCAAGTCTTTCAAACTCCCTTCAGTCTGGGCGCGGTTGGAAAGGAACGTTACCAATTCGTCGATTAATGTTGACAGGGGAGGCGCATTGCGAAGCGATCGCCAGATCGCATAGTCAAAATCACCAGCCACCTGATGGGCTAATTTCACAGCCAGGGCAGTCTTGCCGATGCCTCCCATACCCAAAATTGCCACCCAACGACATTTTTCCCCAACAATCCATTCCTCTAATTGAGCGAGTTCCGCCAACCTGCCATAAAAAACCGAGACATCGACCGCTTCTCCCCAATCTGTCCTGGTCGCACGCCCCCCAGATGCTGCGGATTGTCGCTTCAAGCTTTGGAGGAGCATGAAGCGAAAGTTGCGCTTATTTACCTTTTCTCCCAAAGCCTCGGAGAGCGATCGCCACAACTGAGACCCTATACTTTTGACATAATCCGGGTCATATCCCAGCATATCGGCAATTTCTGGATAATCTTTCCCTTCCCAGGCTGCCCGAAACACCTGGACTCTAACGGTACTCAAAGCCCCTTCTGGGAGAATCTGCTGTAACAGACCCAGAGCTTGTTCTAGTTCCATTAATCTAAACTATTGAGGATCGCTGTGGCGAGTCATCACGGCCTCCATTACGCTATCTAGAGAAGCACCAGCCACGATGCCGCTAGAGCAGTGATAGCAATTTGGATCTTGCTTGTAAAAAGTTTGGAATCCCGTTCGCATTTGATTGTCATTCATCACCCAGTAGCGCTGCAAAATTGACTCTGGTGCAAACCACCCCTCCCCCTCAATTTTGCCCAACTCACTATGCTGCAAGACAAATGTAAACGTACGCTCGTCAAACCCCAAACGTCCCTTATAGGTAAGAGTAATTTCGGGGCGTTTGTTGTCTGGGAAGCTAAGTTTAGTAATCATGGTGAACCAGCTATCCTGCGACCAACTGACTAAAGTTCTGCCACTCACAGGTATGGGCATTGAATTGCGCTCTAGCCAGTTCCCTTCCAATTTCCATCTACCAGATTCCAATAAAAAGGTGTGATCCACGTTGTTTGAATTTCCTGAGTGCATAGTTAATTATGCCAAAGTTCATAATTTTATTAACGTGCGTTCGACATTGACCTCTAGCCAATCGCTAGAATAAAGACATAAACAGGTTGCTAATTTTAGCTTTCACTGCTTCCGGACTATAATGACGCACGGCGGCGATCGCATTGTTAGAGATCTTCCGCCAGAGAGATTCGTCGGTATAGAGCTGCAATATACTCTCGGCAAAAGTGTCGGCGCTATCGGCAATCAAAGCATCAAATCCCGAATTCAGTCCCATTCCTTCCGCACCAATGGAGGTGGTTACAGTGGGCAGGCCGTAGGATAGACTGTGACCAATTTTGCCTTTCATGCCAGCGCCATAACGTAATGGTGCGACAAAAATGCGATGGTTTAAAAAATATGGCTCTACATCTTTGATATAGCCTGGGACGCTAACTCGATCGTTTTTTAAGGCTTTTACCTGAGGTGATGGGTTGCTGCCTAATAGGGTGAGCTTAATCTCGGGGTGCTTTGCCCATACTAAAGGCATAATTTCCTGGCACAGCCACGTTACGGCATCAATATTAGGAATATGGTAGTAGCCGCCAATAAACAAGATGTCATGGCGATCGCTAAATTTGGGAATGGGATGCTCGTAGATGTGGTGAATATTGGGAATTACCTGCACGTTACGTACGTCCAGGCTCTCCAGAATCTTTTGCTCGACAGCAGTAACTACAATTGTCAGATCGGCAGCTTGGGCAGCTTGGACTTCTGAAATTTGCATTTCCCGCCACTCTTCTTCGTCTTCACGAGTTTTTTGGGATGAAATTTCCCATCCGCGCTTCAAGCGCAGGAAGTGTAAATCGATGGTGTCGTAAATTAATTTTATATTTGGCTGCTTTTGCAGGACTGGGAAATATTTGGCGCAAAGTTCTGGACGGCACACCCAGGCTAGATCGATCGCGCTCAACCTGCGCTCCAATCGCAATTTCCAGTCCGCTTGCCTGTGCGTAAAGTACAGGACTTCGATGCCCATACTCTCAAATTCAGAGGTATAAGGCTCCTGCTCGTGGCCGTAGTCTGGCAAGAAAATGATGTGATATCCCAACTGTTGCAGGATTTTAATGATATTGAAAAGTCGATAGGAACCAGATTCTTTATCGTAGGCTGGAACTAAGGTATCTACGATTAATATAGTTGGCTTTGGTAATAGTCGCCTACAGGCAGCTTCTCGATGTTCTGTCCGATCCGTAAAATATCTTTCTTGTAGTTGCCCGTGCCACCTATGCTCTAATTTTGCGGCATCTGTCGAGTTGGGATTGCGATCTTTAGCAGCATCTTTGGGAGACTGGTGATAAATTATCTCTGACTTGGCTTGATAAAGCACCTTGCAGTCCCGGCTTTGCAACGCTAAACCCAAATCCGCACTGGCATATAATAAGGAATCATACGATCTGCTAAATCCTTGCAGAGAGCGGAAGAGTTGAGCGTCTACTAATGTGCCGATCGCGGGGCAAAAGTCAACCAATCGCACGTAGCTATACTCTGGTTCGCCAGCAAACTCAAACTGTCCGTATGGCCAAACGGAGCCATCTTGCCAAATTACTCCACCAGCGTTATGTAAATCTCCACCTGCGAACGTTAATTTCGATCCAATCGCTCCAATACCCCGATCGATAGGGCGATCGATTTCCCGTACGATTGCTTTTAAGTTCTGCGCCCAGCGATCGCCGATCTGGCAATCGCGATCGAGGAAGCACAGCCATTTCCCTTGCGCCTTTGATGCGGCCAGATTAAATCCCTCGATCGCACCTCGATCTGTCGTTAATCGAACAATCTGCACGCCCGAGACTTGACTGAGAAATCTTGCTAATTTCTTATCGCTACTTTGAGCATCATTAATGATAATAATCTCAATGGGCAACCTTGGTTCGACATACTTTTGTATCGATAGCAGGCAGTTATATGCATGTACGTGGTTGCAATCGATGTAGATTAGGAAAGAAACAACAGGATTTGGAGCGGTAGCTAGAGCGATCGGCTTGGGTCTGGGTAGAGGCGATCTAATGGCTCCTCTTTTAATCGCATCAATGGGGCCAAAGAAGAGAACGTGCAGGATTTTATCTCTAATTTTTTTGAGGAGAGCGACCCATCCTCCCTGAACGAGGGTTACTTTAGCGATCTCAATGTATCTCATAACCTGACTAATAACCTGACCAACTTTTCACTCCTCAGCCTTTAGCCCCAAAGTTTGTTTTATCCTCAGCCAGGCTGCCCTTAACTTCCAAAATTTACTGCTTTCCATCGCCGCAATTTTCGCATGAGTTTGTTCCAGGTGGACTTGCGTTAAGCTGAGCTGTTCGTTGGTTTGCCAATATTTTTCCCTTAATTGTTTGACTTCGGCTTGCATTCGCTTTTGCGTCTCCTCTAACTGCCGATAGGCATCGATCGCCTGCGATCGCAAGCCGTCTATTTCAGCATAGGTTTGGCTAATGCGCTCCGAACATCGCGCCACTAACGATCGCTTTAGATCCTCGTCTAGAGAGCTATAGGAGCGATCGCCCAGCATTTTGAATTGCAAGCGCCAGTCATCAAGCCAGGATGCACCCGATCGAGCATTTTGAATGCTTTGCTGGTTGCGATGCACGCGAAATCCAGCCAGAGACCGATCGATATAGCCAATCTTGTAGTGCTGCATAATCCGCAGCCACATATCCAGATCGAGCACCTGCATCAAATTAAGATCGAATAAGCCTACCTTGTCGAATGCAGCTTTAGCAATCAATACAGCAGTTGGTTCGCCAATTTTATTAAATGGTGGCTCCAGGAGTTTGGGGTCTGCCAGTAGAGATTGCCCTGGCTGAATTGCACTCAGACTCGTCCAGCCTTCAGTAATGTCAACATATACCCGATCTAATTGGGTGTCGTCACTGTTAATAATGTCTCGTCGCGCAAATACCAAACCTATTTCCGGATCTTGCTCTGCCAGTTCCACCATTTGAGCAACGCAATCTGGCGCGATCGTGTCATCTTGGAACAGGAACTTAACGTACTTGCCCTCAGACATAGTAATGCAAGTATTCCAGTTAGCAGCGATGCCAAATCGCTCGTGGGCGCTTAATTTAAAGCTTACACCCTTGCCATCTAGCAACTGCTTGGCAATTTCCACCGTGCGATCGCTGGAGCCATCATCAGAAATGATTATTTCAATAGGGGCATAGGTTTGAGCTAATGCAGCGGCGATCGTCTCAGCAATAAATGCTTCGGCATTGTAGGTGGGAATACAAATACTAACTAATGGCGACAAAGACACTAAACTACTCGGATTGCTTAACTAAACTATTTCAACCTGTAAATTTTTTATTGATGGCCTTTATGTACGGGCAGGTTTAGCTACAAGTTTTCGCTTATTACTGAGCACCCGAACAAAACCTGCCCCCTACATCAATGGATTTTTTACAGCAACAACTATTTCAACGCAACCAAAATAATACCTTAACTTGCGCAAAAGCCTTGCAACCCTGGAAATCTCCCCAAAGCTCAATGAGTCTAGCAGAAGGCTGCCAGACTCATGTCCGAGTTATTAACACTAAATCGCTTGCTATGGTTTACTAGAATATTGCGTTGCTGCTAACCTTCAGAAATTCACCACTGCCGATCGCAACCCGATCCAGTTTGTCTCCTTGAGCAGAGCAGGTCTTATATACACCCCTGTCACTAACCTAGAAGCGGGATGAAAAACTGTCACACCTGCATTGTAATGCTTAACTATTAGATCAACCACAAAGCCTACAACACAGATAAACTTCACCCACTCTCCCTGAAACTAACCTTCCAGGCTTCCTAAAGAAGCAGATATAGATTGTTCGTTCGACGGTAAGACAAAA